>PMOP01000055.1 GCA_003161495.1 Acidobacteriota bacterium
AAGGCAATGAGGAACTTTCTCACACGGCGGAATCCATTCACCAGGAAGTTGTATTCAAAGCGAACCGGAAGCGTGTCTACCAGGCGCTGATGGACTCCAAACAATTTGAACAGATCGTGCAGCTCAGCGACGCCAGGAAGACCATGATGCCGCCGGGAGCCCCGCCCGCAAAAATCAGTCCTGAAGTGGGCGGGGCCTTCTCCATCTTCGGCGGCCTTATCGTGGGAAGGCAAATCGAACTCGTGCCCGACACGCGAATTGTCCAGGCCTGGCGTCCGGCCTACTGGGAGCCCGGCGTCTACTCGATTGTAAAGCTTGATCTCTCGGACAGCGGCGCCGGAACCAAACTCGTCCTCGACCACAGAGGTTTTCCTGACGGCGATGGAAAAACTCTACTCGCCGGGTGGAGCAAAAACTATTGGCAGCCGATGGCGAAATTCCTGGTGTAGTCACCGGGCCTGCCGACTGTCGTTATTTTCGGGCTCACGGCGGGTGCCCGTTTTTTCAGTGGCAGGGGCCCGAATTACTTTCGGATGGGTTTTGTGATTTAATGGTCGGCATGGAACAAGCTGGAATCAGTCCGCGTCCGGTGGTGGGCGCAATCGTCGTGGTGAGCGGCCTCGCTGTGTCGTTCCTGCTGTGGCTACTTTATGTGCACCATGCTTCGGCCGATTTTGCCGGGCGCTGGATGTTCCTGCCGGCGCTCAACGCGCTTCTGAACGGATTGTGCGCGATCGCTCTCTGCGTGGGATTGTATTTC
Source organism: Acidobacteriota bacterium (assembly GCA_003161495.1). GTDB lineage: Bacteria > Acidobacteriota > Terriglobia > Acidiferrales > UBA7541 > Palsa-360. The sequence goes on from PMOP01000055.1 coordinate 761, forward strand.
ATCAAACAACACAACAGAGAAGCGCATCGCACGAGCATGCTCTTGGCCTTCGCGTTCTCTTCCATTTTTCTGGTCAGCTATATCGTGAACCATGCGCTGCACGGCGACACGATTTTTCCGGGCCATGGCCCGGTCCGCACGCTGTACCTTTCCATTTTAGCCAGCCACATCATCCTTTCCATCGTCGCGCTGCCGATGGTGCTGACGACCTTCTTTTTCTCGCTGACCGGCCGGTTCGCAATGCACAAGCGAATCGCGCGCTGGACGTTCCCAATCTGGCTCTACGTTTCGATCACTGGCGTCGTTGTTTTTGTATTCCTCAAGGCGTACGCATACTAGTCTTGCAAATTCACGGGGCGTGATTGAAACAAGGAAGAGCTATGAGCTATCCCATAAATTGGCTTTGTGGGTCGCGGCTTCAGCCGCGACATTGAGGAACTTGAAAAAAGGGCTTTAGCCCCTGAGGCCCTGCCGAGTTTGAAAACATGGATCAATTCCCTACCCGTTGACATCGCTCGCACTCCGTGTGTACCGTGTCGGAATGTCATCTAAACCTGTTGAATCTCCCAGCGCCCATGCGCCAATCGGTGTAGTGATCGAGCGGTCCGGCGATATCCTGAACTTTACCTTGAATAATTCCGAGCATGGCAACGAAGTCACTGGCGCGATGTTCGACGCGATGCTCACCGAGCTTCGCCGCGAAGCCTCTCATCCGAGCGCGCGAGTTTTGCGCCTGAGCGCTCGCGGCAAAGTATTTTGCACCGGGCGGGAACGCGCGGGCCGGGATGCCGTGACGATCCATCATGAATCCGCGCGCCTCATCGAATTCAAGCGCGCCTTGCGGGTTTCTCCGCTGATCAGCGTCGCGGAAGTGCAAGGCGACGCTTTCGGTTTCGGGTTTGGCCTCGCGATCGTGTGCGATTTCGTTTACGTCGCTGAAAGCGCCACCCTGGGATTCCCGGAAATGAAATTCGGCCTTGCTCCCGCCGCGATCATGGCGTATCTCGGCGAGTACGCGTTGCCGCGCTTTGCGTTTCCCCTCGTCCTCTTCGGCGATCCCATCGCGCCGCCGCAGGCTCGAGAAATCGGCCTCATCTCGCACGTCAGTCCGGCCGGCACTCTCGCTTCCGACGTCGATGACCTCATCGAACGCATCCTGCGTCTCGATCCGAATGCCGCGCGGAACTGCAAGGAATTTTTCCAGACGACGCTGCAAAATTCGTTTGACCAGAATTGCCGTCTGGCCACCGAAGCCTTGACCGTCGGCAGCCTGGCCGTGCTCTCGAGGCAGAAGTGAGCCGGCCATGCCCGTGAACGCAGGCGCGCGGCTTGACCGGCTTCCGCTCTCCTCCTTCCATCGCCGGATCATGTGGCTCATCGGCGCGGGAATGTTCTTCGATGGCTTTGACATTTACCTTGCCGGAATCGTTCTCGGAGCCACGGTCAAGAGCGGCTTCTCCACGCTCAGCCAAAACGCGCAATTCGTCTCGGCAACTTTTGTCGGCATGATGCTGGGCTCGCTTGTGACCGGCTTCCTCGGCGACCGGTTGGGGCGCCGCTTCACCTATCAATCGAATCTTGCCATCTTCGGATTTGCGTCCATCGCCGCGGCCTTCGCGCCCTCCATGCAAGTTTTGATCTTGATCCAGTGCATCATCGGATTCGGACTCGGGGCAGAAAATGTGGTCGGCTACTCGACACTGACCGAATTCGTCCCGCCGCAGTCGCGGGGCAAATGGCTGGGCTTGATGACTGTCTTTGTTGTCACTGGATTGCCGGCTGCGGCGTTGCTTGGAAGACTGATTATCCCGACTTTCGGCTGGCGAGCAATGTTCATGCCGGGAGGATTCGGCGCGTTGGTTGTTTGGTATCTGCGGAAAAAGTTGCCGGAATCGCCGCGCTGGCTGGAATCCGTCGGACGCGCCGAAGAAGCCGAGGCCTTGCTGTCGGCCATCGAGAGCGAAGTTGCGCTGCACCATGCGCCGCTGCCGCCGCCCATGCTTTCGCCGCTCGTAAAATATTCGCGAAATCTTTCTTCGCTTCTCAGCCCCGCAATTCTTCCGCGCATGATTTTGGGATCGGTCTCTCTGATCGTCATCAACAGCTTGCTCTACGGTTTCGTGACCTGGCTTCCCACTTTCTTTGTCCAGCAAGGCCTCAGCATCGCCAGGTCGTTTAATTATTCTCTCGTCATGGCCCTCGGCGCGCCGATTGGCTCCGCGATTGGCGCTTTCACCGCGGATTCCTGGGGACGTAAACCCACCATCATCGGCGCATGCCTGCTCACCATCTTGATTGGAAGCTTTTATCCATTCATTCAAACTCCCGCCATTTTGATGGTGACCGGCTTCGCGCTGATCGTCCCCATCTACGTCCTCGTGGCGCTGCTTTTTGCGATCTATATCCCCGAGCTTTTTCCGACGGAAGTTCGCTTGCGCGCGTCGGGAATCTGCAACACGTTCGGACGCGGCGCGATCATCTTCACATCCTTCATCGTGGTCGCGCTTTTCCGGTCGCATGGAATTGGCGGCGTCCTCGCATTCATGATCGGTCTTCTCATCGTGGAGATCATGGTCGTCCTCACGCTTGGGGTCGAACCGAAAAAGCGCCGCCTCGAAGAGATCGAGGCTGAAGCTACGGTTACTCCTTTCCCCGCCGAGGTGCGGAATCCATGACCGTCCTGCCGATCACTTACGACGCGCAGCTTTTTATCAACGGCGAGCTTAACGATGCGGCGAGCGGTAAGACTCTGGACATCGTCAATCCGGCGACGGGCGTCGTAATCGGACGACTCGCTGATGCCGGGGCAATCGACGTGGACCGGGCGGTCACCGCCGCTCAACGCGCCTTTGACGAAGGAAAATGGAGCCGCGCGCCGGTCCACGAGCGCGCCCGTGTGCTCAACCGCTTCGCCGATTTGTTCGAGGCTGACCTCGAAGCCTTTTACAAGCTCGAAACACTCAACAATGGCCGCCCCATCATCGAAACGCGCGCGCAAATTTCGCGCCTTCCGCAGTTCTACCGCTATTTCGCGGCGCTGGCATTGACTCGCCGCACGGACGTGATCCCGGTCGAAGGTTCGTACCTGTGCTACACGCAGCGCGTGCCGCTCGGCGTCGTCGCGCTCATGACGTCCTTCAATCATCCGTTGATGATTCTGTCGAAGAGTCTCGCGCCGGCGCTTGCGACGGGCAACAGCGTCGTCATCAAACCCTCGGAACAGACGCCGCTCACGACGATTCGCCTCGTCGAGCTTCTCGATCGCGCCGGAATCCCGAAGGGCGTCGTCAACGCAGTCAACGGCGTGGGCGCCGAAACGGGCGCCGCGCTCGCCGCTCATCCGAAAATTCGAAAAGTGACGTTCACAGGGAGCACGGAGGTAGGCCGCTCGATCGGCGTCGCAGCCGCGCGCAATTTCGCTGCGACCACGCTGGAACTCGGCGGCAAGGGCGCCGTCATTCTCTTCGATGACATGGAAATGGAGCGCGCGGTAAACGGCGCAGCTTTCGCGGCATTCATCGCCGCGGGGCAGACGTGCGTGTGCGGTTCGCGCATCCTCGTTCAGCACTCCATGTATGCGGCGTTCCTCGAAAAATTTCGAACGAAAGTTGCGTCGATTCGTCTCGGCGATCCTGCAGAAGCGCAGACGCAGCTCGGGCCCGTCATTTCGGAAAAGTCACGAAGGCGTATCCTGGCGATGCTCGACCGCGCCGCCTCCGCCGGCGCGAAGACGCTGACGGGTGGCAAGGCACCCTCCACGGCCGCGCCTTCCGGATTTTTCATCGAGCCGACCGTGCTTTATGACGCCGACCCTCGATCCGAAATTGCGCAAGAGGAAGTTTTCGGGCCGGTGACCGTGGTCCTGCCGTTTGAAGACGAAGCCGAGGCGATTCGTGTCGCCAATGACACGCGGTTCGGACTCGCGGCCTCGGTCTGGACCGGCGACGTGGCGCGCGCGCACCGTGTCGCCGGCCAACTTCTCTTCGGCATGGTTTGGGTAAATGATCATCACCGGCTCGACCCTGCATCGCCGTGGGGAGGTTTCAAGGATAGCGGCGTGGGACGCGAGACAGGCATCGAGTCATTCGATCAATTCACCGAAGTACGCGCTGTGACGGTGAACACGTCCGGCGAGACCGTGGACTGGTACCAAAAAGGCGGCGCGCCGAAACGCCTCAACTAAACAAGTTCTGAGGGCTGGTGAATGAGAATGGAGATCGCGATTTTCCTTCGCACCGTACTGCTCTGCGTGTGTGTCTTAGCGATTGTGTCACCTGCATCGTCCCAAAACGCCGACACCATTCTGGTGAACGGAAAAATCCTGACAGTCGATGCTAAATTTTCGACCCATGAAGCAATTGCCATACGCGACGGCAAAATCAAAGCGGTGGGCGGCAACTCAGAAATTAGAAAACAAGCGGGTCCGCAGACGCGCGTGATCGACCTGCAAGGCCGCACGGTAATTCCCGGCTTGATCGATTCCCATATTCATGCGATCCGTGCGGGCCAGACGTTCACAACCGAAGTGAATTGGGTGGGCGCAACGTCCATCACGGAAGCGATGAACCGGATCCACGAAGCTTCGCTGGCGAAAAAGCCGGGTTCCTGGCTGATTGTCGCGGGCGGGTGGAACGCGGAGCAGTTTAAAGAAAAGCGCAGGCCAACACAGGCGGACCTGGTGGAGGCAGCGCCAAATAATCCTGTGTATGTGCAGCTTGGTTACGATTGGGAAGTGATGACGCCCGCGGGATTTGCAGCCATGGGTATTCAGAGCGATGACGACTTGCCGCGTCCTGGAAAACTCGAAAGAGACGCGAGCGGTAAACCGACCGGCGCGATTGAAGACGGCGGCGGCTTTGACGTGGCCATTGCGCTCTTTGAAAAACTTCCTCACCCGACATTCGATGAACAAGTGCAAGGAACGAAGAGCTTTTTCCATGAAATGAATCGCCTCGGCGTGACCGGTGTCGGCGATCCCGGCGGAAATAATCTCAACCCGGAAAATTATCAGCCGCTCTTCAAAGTCTGGCGGCAGCATCAATTGACGCTTCGCATCGCGTACAGCCTGTGCGGCCCGACTCCGGGCAAGGAATTTGAAGAGTTAAAAAGTTTGACGCAGATGCTGCCGCAGGGTTTTGGCGACGACATGCTGAAATTCAACGGCATCGGGGAACGCGTCACCTGGGGCATGAACAACAACGACCATCCGACTGAGGAAAATAAGGAAAAGTATTACCAGATCGTCCGCTGGGCCGCGCAAAAAGGAATGCCCGTCACGATGCATTGGCCGAATGACGAATCCGCCGACGCGCTGCTTTCCATTTACGAGCATGTGAATGCGGAATTTCCCATCGCGAATCTGCGCTGGTCGGTCGCCCATCTGACCAATGCGTCGCCCCGGAATTTACAGCGAATGAAAGCGATGGGCGTGGGCTGGACCATCCAGCGCCCGAACGCCGCGTCGGTGGAAAACGCCAAGGAACTCGGCGTGAACATGGGCGCGGGGACCGACGCGCATCGCGTGGCCTCCTACAATCCGTTCACCGCGCTTGCATGGTCGCTCGTCGACAGTAAGAACGCCGGCAGCGTGCAGCGCGGACCTGAACAAACGCCCACGCGCGAGGACGCGCTGCGAGCCTACACGATCGGCAGCGCGTGGTTTTCCTTCGACGAAAATAAGCGTGGCTCGCTCGAGCCCGGAAAATTCGCCGACCTCGCGGTCCTGACGAAAGACTACATGACCGTCCCGGCAGATCAAATCGCCGGGATCGAGTCGCTGCTCACAATGGTAGGCGGAAAGATCGTTTACGCCGCCGGCCCCTATACGAAGCTCGATAATTCTCATTAAAAAAGTAGCACAGGCTTCAGCCTGTGGAGTTTAGCTCTTGCTCATACTAAAACCCACAGGCTGAAGCCTGCGTCACAAAACCGCGGACAATTCACATGCCTTGCTTGAAAGCGAATGGGGTCGGGTGTATGTTTCCCGCGGGCGAAATTCACAACTGAAATTTTAATCACGGGAAATGCGTTATCGCGTTTCCGGCATGTCATCCACGATTCGAGGAGAATTGACGATGAAAAATTCAGATGCACCGGCGCAGGGCTCCGCTCTCGCGAGGCGAGATTTCATGAAGCTCGGGGTCGGCGGCGCGATATTGACCGCGCTTCCCGCGGCTGTTGCGGCGCAGTCAAAAGAAAAAGGCGTGGATTGGTGGGACGCGCGACCCGGCAAAGCCGGAATCGGGAAACCTGTCGCGATCGATTGTCACGCGCACTGGTCGCCCGAACCTTACAACAAAGCTTTGACTGATTTAGGCCAGCCCATTGCCAACAACTATCCTCTCAACTCCGATCTCGAAAAACGCGTTCAGTGGATGGACGAACACGAAGTACAGATGCATTGCCTGACGCTGTCCGGCTCGATGCCCTGGCAATGGACCTCGGCGGAACAGGGCGCGCACCTCGCGCAGATCATCAACGACACGGGAATTGAAGTGCACCAGAAATATCCCACCCGCTTCGTTCTGGGCATCGAGATGCCCATTCGCGATCCTCAACTGGCGCTGAAGGAATTAAATCGCGTGGCGGGAAAACCGGGCGTGCGCGCCGTCCACCTGCCGGACTCGATGGACCGGCACGATTACATCATCGATCCGAACTTCGCGCCGGTCCTCGCGCGCATTGAGGAATTGGGCTACCCGATTATTTTTCATCAGATGGATGGAATTGCCAACAATTACGGAGGCGACCGGGTTTCCGGACCGCCCAATCTGGCCGCGGGCCTTGACGCACCCACCGACCACACCGTGCTTGCAACAAAGTTAATAATGTCAGGAGTTCTAGATAAATATCCGAATCTGCAAATGGTGTTGCCGCACGCGGGCGGCGCTTTCCCTTATCTCGCGGGGAGAATCGAACATTTCTTCACGCATTTCCCCGGACAGCATGTCTCGCTGGCGCGGCCTTACAGAGAATATTTGCGCCGGTTCTACTACGACTATCTAATCTATTATCCCGAGGCGTTCCGTTTTCTGGTGACCATGGTCGGCACCGACCGCATCGTCGTGGGCACGGATATTTTCGCCGCGCGTGACGTCGAATATCCCACCGAAGTCCTCGACCAATTTAATTTTCCGCCCGCCGAGCGTGACCTCATCCTAAAAGGAAACGCCATCAAGCTTTTGCATCTGTGATTCAAGTAGCGCGGGCTTCAGCCTGCGGGGGTTAGTCCTTGCAAGGCCTAAACCCCACAGACTGAAGCCTGCGCCACTCAACCTATCGACTCTCCACCATCTTGAATTTCTGAATCCGCTTCCCGGTTCCCACCTCGGCGACGTAAACGTTTCCTTTGGAATCCACCGCCAGAAAATGCGCGTACGTAAATTCACCTGGCTGCCGCCCTACTCGGCCGAAACTGGACAGAATCTGCCCGCTCGTGCGATCGAGAATATCGATCTTCTCGTTGTCCTGATTAATCACATACATATATTTCTGCCCGGGATCGCGCGAAAAGCCAATCCATACCGCCGATCCCAGCGCGCCGGGCACGTGCTCCGGACCCGCCGGCAGCTTGGACATCGCTTCAAACTCGACCGGAATATTTTTTTGGAAATTACCCATCTTATCGAACACTTGGATTCGGTGGCCGCGCCGGTCGCAAACATAAACCATTCCATCGTTGTCCAGGGTCACGCAATGCAGCACAGGGACGAACGCGTCGCCGTCGGCTTCCGTGCGGTGCAAATCCCATTGGCGCAGAAATTGTCCGGTGCGGTCGAACACCGCGATGCGATGATTGCCGCCGGGAGTTTCGCCGTCAGCAACGTAAACATCGCCGCTCTTGGGATCGATCGCGATCCCCGCGGGTTTGAAAAACGCCGAATGGCTGGAGTTTAGAGCTTTCCCCTTTATCGTGCCGTCGGACGAATCGACGACGCCCCGCTTTCCGATCTCAAAAAGAAGTTTGCTTCCATCGTGAGAATATTTCTGCACGATGCCGTCGCCGTTCCCTGTCATCCACACATTATTCTCCGTGTCCACCGCGCAGCCGTGGGGAGTGTTTGGCGTCGTGTCCGGATCACCGAACGAATTCACCACGTTGCCATCGGGATCGAACTCAATCACCACCGGCGCCTGGCGCCCGGCGTCAAGGTCGTTGTCCGTCAAATCGCGCCGGTTCAGGATGAACACGTGGTCCTTGGAGTCGATGCAAAGGCCGCCAATTCCCCCGGTCACCCAGAGGTTCGGCAAGGGCTTGGGCCACGCAGGATCGACTTCGAACCTCGGCGCTTTACTTTGGGCGTGCAAGGGCGCGAAACACAGGGACCCTATGGCAAAAATTAGCCCTGCGGACGCCGCTGCCATTCGAACGAAATTCGCTTTCTTTTTCATTTTGTCCCTTTTCGCGAAATCAGAATCCGCAATTCTTTTCCGCAATTTCCGCGTGCCACTTGTTCAGTTTAATTGGAACCGGCGCGACTGTGGCCGCTGGAGATGATATCAGGATTTTTATGCTGACGTGATGCGGCGGGCATTGGGGAAACATTTGGACTGAACCATTCTCCGCGAAGGCGGTCCGGTGTATATTTCCGGTCGACCGTAACAAGATTCAATCGAATTGCCTCCCGATACGCTATAATAAATTTATTAGGCATGCCAGAAAAGGGACTCTTCACCCTTTCCTGAAAACTTCGTGGTTTCAGTCAAATATATGCGCAAGATCAAAAAAAAGATCCTCACGGACGGCGCCGAAAGACCTGTAGCCGTCCAAATTGACTACGCGGATTGGCTGGAGATAGAACGGTCTCTGAATTTGCAGGGGGAAGACACAAGGGAGCTTGATTTGTCCAGATACGAGGGGATTATTACGCTTTCGGAGGAACCCCTCGGATACCAGTCGCGCATCCGGCAAGAATGGTCTTGAAAAGGGTCCTCGACACCAACGCTATACTCTATCTTCTCGGCGGCAAACTGTCACAACCTCTCCCCACTGGCCAATATTTCATTTCGGTAATTTCAGAGATGGAACTACTTTCTTACCCCCTGCTGGATGATTCCGCGCAGTCCAAAATAGAGATTTTCCTATCAGAAATTATGATAGTTGGCCTCAATGAATCGGTGAAAAAACTGGCAATCCTCCTGCGCCGCGAACACCAGCTCAAACTGCCGGACGCGATAGTGGCGGCAACGGCTCTAAGCCTTGGGGCAACTTTAGTTACAAATGACGCAAAGCTTCTGCGCCTCCCGCGCCTCTCCACTCAAGAGCTTGGATTGAAGTGATCCGTTCGTGGAAAAATGACTTCAAGGCCGTCGAACTTCGGCGCAATCTTGCCTGCATACATTAGATAAAACGAGGGAGCCAACTACATGTGGTCTTTCATAACAAACACTGTGTGCGGCTTGCTGTGGATATACGTCGCGACATCGTACGCCTCTTGCGGCGTGAGGCTGTCGGGCTGATTCTGCGGCATGTTGTGCTGCACAAACGCCGCCATCTTTGCTATTTGATTCATGCCCGCGCCGTCGCTGTACGAATTCGGGCCCCAGAGGGCCGGGGCCACGGGAAGCTTTCCCGCACCGTCCGCGCCATGGCATACGGCGCACTGTTCGGTGTAAATCTCGCTCCCCTTCGCGGCATCTCCATTCAGTTCAGGAAGTTCGACAAGCCCGCGTCCCGGAAACGGGCGCCCCGTCACCTGATCCTTGGAAAGCCATTGCGCGTAGGCGACTAATCCCGTCATTTCCGGGCCGTCATTTGGCAGGCGGTGTCCAGTCTCGCTGCGCTGGAAACATTGCTGGATGCGCTCTTCAAAGGTGATGACGGATTTTTCGCGGTCGCGATACATCGGAAATATTCCGGGCAGCCCGACCATCGGCATGCCCTTCGATACCGTGCCGCCATCGATGTGGCAATGCGTGCAGCTCAGCTTGTTGCCGACGTAGCGCTCCGCGTATTTCGGCGTCTCATTGAAAACCTGAATCCCCAGGCGGATGCTGTCACCGAGCGGGCCGGCGGGGATCGTCGCGGGGTCCGGCGCGACCCAAGTCTTTGAGGAGTCAGCAGCCTGCGGAGTCCGCGGCGCGCCAAAGCTGACCGCGCTTGTCGAAAATAATATGAGGACGGAAAGGGCTAACGCGGCGACGAACCCGCATCGGATGGCGATCACTCGAATCATGGACATCCTCCCGAGACCAGGCGAAATTTCAAGGCAGCCCGTAAAAGCCATTCTAACGCTTCCGGGTTTCCGGAGTGTAGTGCGTTCCAAGATACTGGATAATCTTTTGCGCAGTATCGTCGGGGATCGACGCGCCATACGTTTTTCTCATTTTGTTGACTTCGTCCGACCACGCTTGCGGCGGCATGACGGGTTGCATGGTGATGTAACGCGGGCTGTGGCAGAGTTCGCAGTTGTTCTCGACATCATCCTTTCCATCGCCCGCGGCGAGTTCGGGATAATAAATCGGATACTGCCCCGCATCGTAGGTCGCATCCGTGGAAACGATGTTCGGCAGCGTCTGGTGAATGGTTTCCGGCCCAGCCGGCGTGTAATATCCGGCGCGAAAATCAGCATAGAGGCCGCGTGCCGCCAACAGAAACATCGGCGTAACAGCCAAAACATACCATTTGCGTGTGCGCATCAACTGCCTCTCAGCCCGCGTCCCCAACCACGATTTCCTGGCGTTCGATTTTGTTCCACAAATATCCGCCGGGGTTCCAGACCCCTTCGTCCGGTTGCACATTTCCTTTCGCATCCGTTGCGCGAACCACAACCTGGTATCGCCCGGCAGTCTTGGGAGTCCACTCGTGCGACCACGTCCTGAAGGAATATTCTCCCGCGTCCTGCTCCAGCCGGGCCTCGCTCCAGTTCGCCGCATTGTCGGTGGAGACTTCGACTTTTTTAATTCCGCCGTAACCGCTGAACGCCATGCCGCGCAAACGCAACGGAAAACCGGCGGGAATTTTCGTCGAGCCATCCGGGGAGATGAGGAACGACCGCACCGGCATTCGAGCGATGGGAACCGTCGTAACTTTCCCGGATTTCATTTCTTCCGGCGTAGTGTTGCCGCGCGGCGTGTCCGGAATTCGGTAGGCCGTCTTCATCCAGAAATTATCGTCGGGCGCATCGAGGACGCGGATCCAGGAAAGAGACTTCAGCCAATAGGTCGCGAAATAGCCGGGCACGACGAGGCGCGCAGGAAATCCGTTGATCATCGGCAGTGGTTCGCCGTTCATGGCGTATGCGACCAGACATTCATCAATGACGGGATTCGTCAGATCGAGCGACTTCATGAACCGGTTCGAGCCGAAGCCCTTGGGCCCCAGGCCTTTGTCTAGTCCCTCAAATTGCACTTGCAAGGAGCCGCTTTTCACGCCGGCGGCATTGAGAATCTCGCGGAGTTTCACGCCGGTCCACGCGGCATTGCCCATCGCGCCGTTTCCCCACTGCCCTCCCGCGACTCGCGGTTCCAGCCGGCTGCGGCTGTTTCCGGAGCATTGGTTGACCGCGGCCACCGATACGCTTTTGAATCGAGCGACCATTTCGGGAAAGCTGAGCGTCAGCGGGCGTTCGACATTTCCCTCCACGTGCAGCCGCCACGTTTTCAAATCCACCGCGTTGGGAATGGTCTGAAGATGCCAGCGAACATAAAATGCATCGTTGGGCGTGAAGGTCGACAAGAAATAATGCCGCGGAGTTTCCAGCTGCACCGGGCGATCGGTCAGAAGAATGAGAGGCGCTTTCTGAGGATACGTGGCGAACTGCCCCGGCGATGTCCAATATGGATTCGCCCCGGGCCCGGTAAATTCAGGAGCCGGTTGCCTGACCGGTGGTTCCTGCCCCGCCGCATTCCGTTCTCCAAGAATCTGCCCGGCTGCCAAGGTGGCGCTTGCGGCGCCGAACGCTTCCAAAAATCGACGTCTGGTAAAGCCCAACTTATATTCCCCCATTCACACGCAATGTCATGTCTCTTCGGCCCTTCTTCTAGCTCACGGCCATATAGCTATAGTGCCCGTCGCTTTGCAGCAGAGCAAGCGCGGCTGCCAGTGCCGGCACCATGATGACGCCCGGAACTGTATGCGCTTGCATGTCCTTCACGACATCTTCCGGCTGCGCCGACAAATTGAATTGCTTGATGATCGATCGCGCCGCCTCTTCAATCGATGAATGGCAGCTCAAAAATTTTATGCCGCGCGCCTGCAGCCCCTGAACAGTCGTGTCCTGGTAAGAGGAATCCGGGCTGCTGGGATCATCGGACGCGTAGGCCAGCGACGGTCCGGCCTTGCTCGCGTAAAAAATATTGCGTACGGCGGGCTCTCCGGTTTTGGGATCGCTTTCTTTCAACCACTCCCCGATCCGGTATTTCTGCCACACGTAATCGCTGTAATTCATCAGGTTTGCCGGCCCGTTCAACGCGCAGACGACTTGGACCTGATCGGCGGCCGCGCCCATTGCAAAGCGCAGCCCGTTGAGCGAGTTCTTGGCGGTCCTCAGCACTCTTCCATCGCTGACGGTAAAAGCGTGCAGCGCCTGCTTGATGCGCCGCGGCGAATGCGCCAGCGCATCGAACTCCGCGGCCTGCTGCCAATCGGTCTTTTGCCACACGTATTGGGCGCGCACCGGCTCGCTCCACATCGTGGCGGCCGCCGCCGCAACCGCTCCGCCCAGCATGGTTCGCCGTGAGAATTCGCTCATGAATTTTTCTCCTTGGGGTCGTGCCAACCCGAAGCCGTCTGCGTAAATTCCAACCGCAATAAATCATACGCTCACGCGCGGCGCATCGTCCACCGCGGGACGCCGAACCGAAGGGTGAAAACTCCAAATCGTCCGGCAAAACGCGGAAATATGATATCGTCGAAGCAATTCTTGGAGGCTATCGATGAAGACTCGGGCTGTGTTCAGTGCGATTACGTTTGCTCTTTTGATTTTTGTTTCTCCGCTCTTTGCGCAAACGGGCGGCAAGGAAACCAAGGTGATGATTCGCGCGATCGCGCGCGATGCCAAAGTGATTGGAACGCACGTCGGCGGCGCGCGCATCACCGTCCGCGACGTTGCCACGGGAGAAATTCTGGCGCAGGGAATGCAGCAAGGCGGCACAGGCGATACCGACGTGATCATGAAAAAACCGCATACGCGCGGAATGGCTGTCTACAATTCTCCGGACGCATCCGGCTACCTCGCCGTGTTGCATCTGGACAAACCGACCGTCGTGGAAATATCGGCGGAGGGCCCGCTCGGCAACGCGCAAGCCACGCAACGCTCGTCGAAAACCATGCTGCTCGTGCCCGGCGAGGATGTGCTCGGCGAAGGGGTGCTGCTGGAAATTCACGGTTTTATTATCACGCCGCTCACTCCTCTGGCCGATGCCAAGCTCAAGGCAGGGTCTCCCTTTGAAGTGCGCGCCACGGTCACCATGGCGTGCGGTTGCCCGACCGAGCCCGACGGCTTGTGGGACGCCAACAAGATTCGCGTGGTCGCGCGGCTGCTGCGGGACGGGAAAGTGGAGTCGGAAATCCCGATGACCTATGCCGGCGTGCAGAACACGTTCCATACGGATGTGCCCGTCACCGCGTCGGGCCCCTTGGAATTGCAAGTGCTCGCCCTGGATCCGGGAAGCGCCAATTTCGGGATGACCAAGGAAGCCATCGCCGTCGTTCCATAGCTGCGGCGCACTGAACAGAGAGGGCCGATGGCTCCGCCCCTGCCGCCCCGGATAATTACTGATTAATTATTATTGACGCTTTCTTACACCAAGATAAACCCGCCAAAACGAAGAATCCTGTTGCCACCGTGCGCGCCCGGTGGTAACAATGTGCCCGCAAGCGCGTGCAGCGCTGCTCAATTTTCTGAACAATTTCACGGAGCGAAGTTTATGAAGCAAGCCGGATCTCTTGCGCACTCCATCCCCAATCCAAATACGCCCCGGGACAGCGAATCGCAAATTTCGCGCGCGACGCTGGGCCTGCGCGAAATGCTGCTCCGCGGGGAATTCCGTCCGGGCCAGCGAATCTCGGAAATCCCTTTGTCCGCAAAACTCGGCGTCTCCCGCACTCCTTTGCGCTTGGCGTTCGAGAGGCTGGAACATGAGGGCCTGATCAAGGCGCTTCCCAACTCCGGCTTTGCCGCGGGCGAGTTTACCCTCAACGATATCTGGGACGCGATCGAAGCCCGAGGAATCCTGGAGGGAGCGGCTGCACGTATCGCGGCCGAACGGTTGAATAATCCCGTCCAACTGGAACCCCTGCGTAAAATCAATAGGGCCATGCGAGCGATTGCCACGCTGAACCTTGACAGTTTTATCCAGTACCTCGATTTGAACGAAGCATTCCACTTGGCCATCCTTGACCTCGCGAACAATAAACTTCTGCGTCGCGCAATAGACCAGATTTACAAGTTTCCGTTTTCCGTCCCCAACTCGCGCGCCCTTTTGCCCATGTCTTTGCGCGCAGCGAAGGAATTGATCCCCATCGCGGAAGAGCATCACAAAGCGCTCATTGACGCCATCGAGCACCGCGAGGGATCGCGCGCGGAAGGCATCGGGCGCGAACATGCCCTGGTCACGCGCAGAAATATGGAAAGAGCTCTGGACGATCCGAATTTCCTGGAAACCATTCCGGGAGCCCGCCTGATCAAGTTTCGCAGCGCCAATCATGCTTGAATCATGCATTTCCGGTGACAGACTCCCGCTATCATTCCCTGGTCGATCGGTAGTATTCTGAATTCACAATCGAATTTGCACGCGCACCTCTCGGGAGATGGCATGGAGCGCGCTCCAACCGTCAACGAAATTATTGACCAGCGGCCCATGGG
>PMOP01000208.1 GCA_003161495.1 Acidobacteriota bacterium
TTCCGCAGAATTTTCGATCCGCGACTTACCGAAGAGTATCAGGTCGCCGGCGAACCGTACTCCTTCCAGGATGCCAGCGGAGAAATCGCGGCCATGTCCATCGGCGCATCGCTGTGGGGCGCATTCAATCAAACCGGAGAATTTGGCCAGAACGTGACCAAGGCGGGATGGATCGGTTGCCAATACGGCTATGTGAACCTCAGCTGGCAGCCGGACAGTCCTATTTTTTCCAAGGCGCGCGCCTCGGGCCTCTTCGTGAAAGATTACCAGGACGCGATCCTCGTGAACATTGCGGGCCAGCGATTTTACGATGAGACGCAAGGCCAGTTCCCCGCGAACAATTACAATTCCATCAAGTCCTATGTACCAAGAAGTTATCTTAACGCAGCAGATATCAAGTACGAACCGTCCAACTTCATCAACGCGGCCCTCGCCGGAACCGGAGACACAACGCCGGGAGGCGGCCCGATCTGGGCTATCTTCGACGCAGACGCCGTAAAGCGCGAAGGCTGGAAAGTTACTGCGCCTTATGTCGATTATGCGGAAGGATATTTTTTCTCCGCGGATTCCGTCGCAGACCTCGCCGCAAAAATCGCGAACAAGTTCCAGAAAAAACCGATGCCGCCCGGCGCCCTGCAAGATACGGTGACGCGGTACAACTCGTTCGTCGATGCCGGCAAGGACGCCGACTTCGGCAAGCCCGCGCCGAAATTTAAAATTCAGACGGCTCCCTTCTACGCCGCCTGGGCCACGCCCGTGATTCATGACACCCGCTCCGGCCTGCGCATCAACGCAAAGTGCCAGGTGGTGGACCTGAACGGCGAGATCATCTCGGGCTTATATTGCGGAGGCGAGTCCGCAGGCGGATTTAGCCTGCACGGCTTGGCCAGATGCGCGGTGCAAGGCCGAATCGCAGGAAGAAACGCCGCCGCGGAGACGGTAAAAGGGTAGCTCCGAAAAACACGCACCATTCACACGGAACGTGAAGGATGCGCCACCCGAAAAATCAATGGCACCTCAAAGGATGGCCCCGCCTCAGCATTGACTCTCACGTGTCAAAATGCGTGCGGTAAACGGTTCCCAACACCTTCCATGCACGACAAAATATAGTCCGTCTCCGCGATGCTCCGGTCTGATGTAGGGTGGAAACGGGTTGAGTCCGCATACTCCGTAGATGATTGCTGCTTGGCTCGTAATATGATCGCGGCAATAGTCACACTTGAATGGCATCTCCTGGTATCGCCTCTCGAACAAGTTAAAACATTCAAAATGCCATTCTGCAACCACCGCTGATCTTCGAAAGCCCATGGGTGTAGGGTGCCCATGAACGTAAATACCCTGAGCCAACTGGAAAACCCAATCACTTTCTGTAATTACTTTCCCGCATTTTCGACAGATATCAGGCATCTGGTTACCTTGGGAGGTGGAAGATTTTACCTTTGATTCATTGACTTGCGTTGCCGACAGCGTGAGACATTGTTCAATCGATCGGAGGGGTTTTTATGCGTTCCCTCTAGAGGTCCCCTCAAGGTGAGTCTAGAACGTTTAATGCGCGGATCACGCGCTTCCTCTGTGTTTGGGTGAGTCTGACATTGCCCGACTCCAATGCAAGGAATCTAATGACGTGTGCCGAGGGCTTTACGATCATCAACAGCCAAGCAATCTCAATGGACCAATGTTGCGTATTAAAGTGAGTAAAGCTGTCACGGACCCAACATAGGAATTTGCCAACGGCCCTTCTTTCATCGTCAGTCATCGTCAGGGTTGTACTGTGAACGTACTGGTGCATGTAGGCATCGTCTTGACAGCGAATCAAGGCTTCCCTAGGACTGATTAAATTGTTTCCTCTCAAGACCCTAGCAGGGTTCGTCCCTCTAACTGCACAGATCGCAAAAGCGTACATCGAGTTGTGGAGCGCAATCACGAACCACTTCCATTTGTGCCTCAGGCATGTTTTGTAAAACCGTGCGGATTGCTCCAGAGAATCGACCGCGTTCTCAGTCGAGTCTGTCCTGTACCATTTCACGGCCATAGGCGGTCACCTAATGTTCATGCAGTATGGCTCAACGCCCGGGGTCACTGGCTCGTTTTGTTTCGGTGGCTCAGTAAGGCAAAGCCTACCCGTCGCCGAGTCGAATGCAATATCCGCGCTGTCTTTGTCGAAGATTACAAACCTTCCAACGGTCGCGCGTTTCGGGCGATAATAGATCAGCACCACAAGGATTGCAGCCAGGAGTAGTGTGTTAAGCCTGTCCCAGTTCATCGGCGCTCCTTTGCGAAAGACCTGTCACATGAGTTTACAGACTTACGTTAGTAAGGGCCCGATTCCTAGTGGAAACCTAACTATTTTCAGATTCGCGGGTGTCCCACCCTTTCGCGTTATTCTGTTGACGAACGCGCACAATTTAGATAATACCACTCCAGTACGTCAACGCCGAGTAACTCGTTTAGTTTTTCCGGGTGGCCGACCCTTTCGGGTTTGGATGGTCGGGGTTTTGACTTTTCTTGCGTTCCATGCGGGCCGAAGCCATGCGGTGCGCTTAGGCTCGATCAGCCGCCCCAAATGGATTCGCTTCGCGTGAAAGATCTCAGTTCGACCCTTGAACAATGTCGGGGACAGTATTTTGTTTCGGAGGAATCCAAAGAGGGTAAGCCACTGAAACTATTTGGCGGGTGGCAAAGCCTTTGTGTCGCCTTGACCTTACGAGTGGCGCACCCTTGTGGTTTTGAAGGGTGCGGGTTTTCTGATCCTCTAGCCTTCGTCACGTTGCCCGGCTGACTCTCATGAGGTGGGACATGGGACTTGCACCTGAACTCCCCGGACACGATTTCCCTGAAAAATAAACCAAAAGTGAACCTGAAGGACTTGTGGACAGACTCCGTTCTTCCTATGACCTCTGGAACCACCATTTTTATTGGAGATTTTGGTGAACCGGGTAGGACTCGAACCTACAACCCGCTGATTAAGAGTCAATGGCCCGGCCTTACGCCGTTGACAAGACGATAAAGCACTTACCGGCAATATCCTTTATTTACATTCACATACGTAGCAGGTTCGCTGAAAGTGGTTGCCATTGGTTGCCACCAAATGCTATTATTTGTTGACAAGGTGTTGACACGGGAGGACGCGTGGCACAGAAAATTACTCAGCGAATCATCAAAAACTTGGACGCTCCCGAGCGCGGAAGCAAGATCGTTTGGGACTCCGAGCTAAAAGGTTTTGGCGTGCGGATCACGGCGGCGGGAGCCGTGACTTTCTTTTTGAATTACCGTGCGCATGGACGCCAGCGGCGCTACAAGCTGGGCCACGCGCCGGAATGGACGCCGGACGCCGCGCGAGCTGAAGCCGCAAGACTCAAGCCGCGCATTGACTCCGAGGGTTACGACCCGCTGGCGGAAAAACAGCGGGCGCGCGGCGAGCCGACATTCCGCGATCTGGAAAAGGAATATCTCGAACGCCACTATTCCGCCGAAGCCAGCGCCAACAGCAAACGAAACGACCGGCAGATGCTAGATGGCGTCATTCTGCCGCGTCTTGGCGGGCTGCGCGTGAAGGCGATCAATTCCCGCGATATTGAAAAAATTCACCACGATCTTAAAGAGACGCCGTACCGCGCGAACCGCGTCTTGGCGTTGCTTTCGTCCATGTTCGAGGAAGCCCGCGCATGGAAGTGGGCAACGGAAAACCCGGCGCGGGGAGTCGCGCGGTACGAGGAACATCGGCGCGAGCGCTGGCTGCAAGACGAAGAATTGGGGCGTCTGCACGCGGCGCTCGACAAATATCAGGACCAGCGAGCGGCCAATGCGATCCGCCTCATCGCGCTCACAGGCTCGCGCAAGAGCGAAGTGCTCAAGGCGACGTGGGACGAAATCGACTTAGAACGCGGCGTATGGACGAAGCCGAGTCACCACACGAAACAGCACAAGCGAGAGCACATTCCATTGAGCGCGGCGGCGCTCCAATTGTTGCGCGGCATGAAGCCGAAAAACGCGACGGCAGGACCGATCTTCCCCGGCCGGGACGGAAAGGCGGCGCGCGTCAGTCTCCGCAAGCCGTGGACACAAGTCTGCAAGGCCGCTGGGCTGGCTACGGCGCTCATCGTGAAAGGCAAGCGCCGCAAGGAAGTCACAAAATGGAAGCCTACGCTGCGGATTCACGATCTGCGGCACACGTTCGCATCGCACCTTGTGAGCAAAGGCACTTCCCTGCAAATCGTTGGAAAGCTCATCGGGCACACGCAAATGAGTACAACGATGCGCTACGCGCACCTTGCAGACGGAGCGTTGAGGGACGCGACAAATACTTTCGGAGATATTTTCAATGCGGGCGCGGCGACGACAACGCAAGCCACAACAGGCTCGCAAGCGGTCGCTTCGCGGAAGGGCGCGCCGGCACGGAAGCGCGCGGTGGGTGAATAAATGGCAAACGAAAAGAGATTGACCGATTTATCGGGAATTGTTCTGAACTGTAAAAAGTGCGGGAAGCGGATGGGAACCTGGGAGGACGCTCTGTCTTTGTGCCGATACTGCTCTACGCCTGCTGAAAACGCGCGATATTTTCCTAGCAGCCTAGAGATGGACAGCATGAAACTTATCAAATGTCTCTTTAACACGCTTTTTACCCTGACAGCCAAAGCAAATGAAATGCATTTCGAGATTGGGCTGGAATTCGCTGACCGACAAGATGGGGAACAGCCTAACTCCCGAGGGAAATAGCATGGCGACCGCAAAAGCGAGCAAGAAGAAAAAGCGGCGCATCCTGGTACCGCCCGGTATGGGTGTCCTAACTGTGACGGAGCAGATGATCGAGGAAGCTATGCGATTCCCGCACGGACGCCGCGAGCGCATCGAAGTTGATCTTTCCGGCGAGGGCTCAAGCGCCGCTAAACCCCTGACCCGAACGCTTAAAAAATTCACGTATGCGGGCATGGATAAGAACGGTACGCAGCGATTTAAGATAAGGAACAAGGGTGTTTTGCCGTTCGAACTAGCGGGGCGTTTGATGCGCGGTGTGCGGCGCGGAACCACTGGGCGAATCCCAGAGGGCGAATGGCAACGGATCGCCGCCGAACTTGATCTGCTTGGTTTAAAGCCGAAGGATTTTCTGGAAGGAGATAAAGACCGTAAGGTGCTCGGCGAGTACAATCGAAAAAATCCCCAAGATCCGTATAAAACTTTTGCCAAAGCCCTTAAGTGTCGCGACGTTCTGGGGTACGGAGAAACGCTGCGAGACGCTGCGGGCAACCCCACGCCAGTAACTCGAAAGCTTTCATGCACGCTGCGCCGCGCGGTAAAAAATTGGCTCTACAGCGCAGGGCGTAGCTGGAATAAAACGCACCCTGAACCATAGGGCCGCTGACAAGTTAACAGCGTCCCTTCCGCCTCGCAATCTACATTTCACCCTTTATCCATGCGCATTTCGTGATACCTCCGTTCCGCCTGCCCACTTCCTTGTCAACAGCCTGTCAACCGTTTTTTGTAGTATGACCGCGTTTCCTTGAACGAAGGCCAGTTAAAAAACCCAATGTTTACGCGGTTTTTACGCGAAATTTCGTCGTATTTCGTTTTTCGAGAATTGGAGTTTTGACGGGAACTCACAAAACGCTACTCTGCGCGTATGAAAGGAAGGGAAAAATGGCGACCACGAAAACACTGCCGGGCAATGGCAGCGAAGCGCAGGCAGAGCTTGCCGGTTCCGCGCTTTTGTCCGATTACTTTACGCAAGAACAGTTGGCAGCGGAACTGGGCGTGAGTTGGCGCACGATTCACCGCTGGCACGAATTGCGCATCGGCCCACCGCGCACCAGGCTTGGAAAGTTGCTTCTCTACCACAAGGAGTCGGTGCGCGAATGGATGCGTGCAAATGAAATCCCCGATCAGCGCGCAAGGGGGCGGCGCGCAAGGGCGATGAGCGCGGCATGAAGATTAACGCGCCACCGGATACTTTCGAGCGTTTTCTGCTGGACTATCACCGAGACGATCCCATCGGCGATCTCGCGAACGACTTTCGACGCGTTCGGCGAGGGCCAGAATTACTTCCGGGCGAGGCCTTTGCGGGCGAGTCGATCCCACGCACAGATTTGCAGCCGTACTTATTTGCCCAGGAACATCGTTCGGACGAAGAGCTGTTTGAGTATCTAAAAGATCGCGTACGCGACGAGGAAATTGTTTCACGCGCTTGGAAGCTTTACGAACACGCGCGAAAAGGCACTCGGTGAGCACGATAGCGAGCAAGGCGAACGGCAAGGGCACGTTGACGTTTTTCGATTCGATTGCAAACCCGCTCGCGGAGCGCGTGCAATGAGCGCCATATTTTTAGGGAATGAGAATGTCACTTCGGCGGATCTGGAACCAACGTCCGCGCAGCGCTTCGAGCGCTACCGCGAAGCGCTCGTGACGCTACCGCCTTCGGGCGGCGGCGGCTGTCACACGGCAATACTGCGCGTTGCACGGCTCGGGCAATTCGCCGCCATCGGTCAGGATCAAATTGCAAGCGACCTAGCAGCGCACGTTCACGGTAAACGCACGGTCAAGCCTAGCGAAATTTGGGACGCCATACGCAAGGTATTCAATTCGCCTCCTAGCTTCGGAGCGCGCCGCCATCGCCGCGTTAGCGTTGACGGCGCGGCGCTCGTCAAGGCGATTCTGGAACTCGGGAACGGATTCACGGAAAACGATCTGCTCAAAGCTTCGCCGATACGATTGGAATGGTCGCCCGTGGAATACGCGCCGCGTATTCTCAGGCTGCTTTACGAGCCTGACGATTACGTTTTCATCGGCGATAGATACGACGGCGCGGAAAACGTGCGCTACGTCGAAGACTGGCTTGAGCTGTTCGAATCGGGACGGCGCCCCGGCCCCCATATCATCCCGAATCCGTTGACGGGACGGCCCGGCAAGACGCAGGAAGGCGAGCCCAGTTACCGCGCGGATTCCTGTGTGGCGCAATTCAAGTTCGCCACGGTCGAGTTCGACGACAAGCCGCTTGAGTGGCAATTGCGATTTTGGGCCGGGGTAAAGCTGCCGGTTGTAGCGCTTATTTCTTCGGGCGGTAAGTCGATTCACGGATGGATCAAAATAGAAGGAATTGAGAACCGCGAAGATTGGACGGAGCACATCGAGGGTTCGCTATTCGACATTCTAACCGATCTTGGCGTGGACGGATCTTGCAAAAACGAAGCGCGCCTATCCAGAATGCCCGGCCACTTCCGCTCTGAAAAGCAAGAATGGCAACGTCTACTTTATCTCGCCCCCGAGGGAAAGCCGGTGCTCGCGTGACAACGCACGCGCAAGAAATGCTTCTCGCGCAAGCTAAGGCGGCCGCACCGCCTGTCGATTGGAAGAAGCATTTGCACACCGTTGACGAGCTTCCGGAAGGCGAGCCGGAAATGATCGTTAAGGGCTTTATGTCGGAAGGCATCACGTTCTTCGGTTCGCTCGCTGGAGTCGCTAAGACCTGGCTCGCGCTTGCGCTTGGCAAGTCCATTGTGAACGGGGAAAAGTTCTTGGAATTTTTCGATGTGCCGAAAGCGTACCCGGTGATCTATCTCTGCCCGGAGATGGGCGCGAAGTCTTTTCGCAAGCGCTGCAAGTTACTCGGCCTGGGCGGCGAGAATTTCCGCGTACAAACGATTGCTGATGGAATGCCGCTAAAGCTAACCGGGGACGTGCTCGAAGCGGCGATCAAGGATTTGAAGCCGTGCGTTGTCATGCTGGACACGGCCATTCGGTTCAATTCGGCGAAAGACGAAAACGCTTCGACGGAAAACAGTCACGGCCTTGCGAACGCGATATTTAATTTGGTTCACCTCGGAGCGATCGCGATCATTCTGCTTCATCACGCGCCAAAGGCAAGCGCGGAAAAGAAAATGACTCTGGAAAATGTTCTGCGCGGGACGAGCGACATCGGCGCAATTGCGGACGCGGTATGGGGCTTGCAACACGATACGGATGATGATGAGGAAGACGCGAAGAGGCTAGGGCGCTGCCGCGTCGAATGCGTCAAGCCGCGCGATTTCGAGCCACTGCTCTGGAATTTCAAAATTCAATTGCGGCCGTACATTGACCAAAGCGGGAAGGTAGCCATGCTCGAAAGGGAGGTTATCAAATCGCTCAAGGAAAGATTCGAGGAAGCGATCTGGAAAAACCCGCGAGTCAGTCAAAGTCAGCTTGCGAAGCTTGTTGGCGTGACGCGGCAGAAGGTCGTAGAAAAAGCAATGAAGTGCGGGTTCTGGTGGACTCCGGACAAGGACAACAAGAAAGAGGGGACGTGGAAAGACGTAGGACCACAAGCGGGCTGATCCGGTGTGCCTTGCACCTTTTTTTATACTACGTATATAAAAAGGTGCAAGCAGGGGTTGCACCGCAAGCGGATTTTAAGTGCAAGCAAAAGGTGCAAGCTAAACACATGAAAACTAACTACTTAAAAAGGTTGCACCTTCGGGCCGAAAAGGGTGCAAGCAAAAAGGGGTTGCACCCCCCCCTTGCACCGGGGTTGCACGGGTGCAACCCCTTGGAGCAGCCCTTTTTGTGCGGACCCGGCGAGATGGAAACGCAGACCTATCTCAGGGACGCTGAGAAATACTCAGTGGCCCAGCGGTCGGACCGTACCAGCAAGGCACGTTGTTTCAACGTATTGTGCAAACCTTCGCCTTCCCCTGCCGTCCCAAGTCAACGTCTTGTCAACAATGGACCGGGAGACGCGCCCTATGGGGTACTGGCGCGCACCAAGGGCACCCAGGGCGGCGCGGCGGCGGCGAG
>PMOP01000080.1 GCA_003161495.1 Acidobacteriota bacterium
GCGCAGACGAAGAATCGCAAAAAAGCACGGCGCTCCAGTGTCACGTGATCGCGAATCGTGCCGCGCAGCATGGGGTAGGAGTTTTCGAGCGCGTCCAGGACCGAGCGCAGCGTCGCCCGGCCCTGGACTTCGATGCTCACCTCGTTCCCGACGTGCGCGAGCGTTCGCAAATGCTGCGGCAGCACAATGCGGATCATGGCAGCGTCTGCACTTCGACGGAAAGCACGGCCGGAAGATCGCGCACGATCGGCGCCCAGTTGTTTCCGGCATCGGGGGAAGCATAGACCTGTCCGCCGGTCGTGCCAAAATACACGCCGCAAGAGTCGAGCGAGTCGATGGCCATCGCGTCGCGCAATACGTTCACGTAGCAGTCGCTTTGCGGCAGGCCTTTCGTGAGCGCCTCCCACTCGTTCCCGCCCGTGCGGCTGCGATACACGCGCAATTTTCCTTCCATCGGATAATGTTCCGAGTCGCTCTTGATCGGGACGACGTATACGGTTTCAGGCTCGTGCGCGTGCACGTCAATCACGAAGCCGAAGTCAGTCGGCAAATTGCCGCTGATCTCGCGCCAGTTGTCGCCGGCATCGTCCGTGCGCATCACGTCCCAATGTTTCTGCATGAACAGCGTGTTCGGCCGTGACGGGTGGTGCGCGATGTGATGAACGCAGTGTCCTACCTCGGCGTTCGGATCCGGGATATATTCCGATCTCAGCCCGTGATTGATCGGCTTCCAGCTTTTTCCGCCGTCATCGGTGCGAAACGCGCCGGCGGCAGAGATGGCGATGAAGATTCGCTTCGGATTGCTCGGATCGAGAAGAATGGAATGCAGGCACATCCCGCCCGCTCCCGGCTGCCAGCGAGGCCCGGTGTCGCTGCCGCGAAGTCCTGGCAGTTCCTTCCATGCTTGCCCGCCGTCGGTCGAGCGGAACAATGCGGCATCCTCGATCCCGGCGTAGACCGTGTCCGGTTCGGTGAGCGATGGCTCGAGATGCCAGACGCGCTTGAATTCCCAGGGATGTTGCGTCCCGTCATACCACTGGTGAGTCGTCAGCGGCTTGCCGGTCTTCTCCGATGCGTCATAGACGAACTTGTTGCTCTCGCCCACGGGCGGTCCAGGTGGCGGGGGCGGCTGGTCCTTGGGCGTTCCCGGCTGATGCCACGTTTTGCCGCCGTCGTCGGAGCGTTGAATGATCTGCCCGAACCAGCCGGAGCATTGCGACGCGTAGATTCGGTTCGGATCGGCGGGCGACCCTTTCATGTGGTAGATCTCCCAACCGGCGAAATGCGGGCCGCTGACGTCCCATTTTTCCCGCTTGCCGTCCGAGGACAAAATAAATGCGCCTTTGCGTGTGCCAACGAGTACGCGAACTTTGCTCATCTGTCTCGCTCCTTTTTGAGTTTCCCGCCATTATGAATCAAAATTCTTGCTCCCGCACAGCACGACATTTTTCCGCAGTGTCCAAATTAGCTTCGCAGGGGAACTATCGTGCGCAGCCGCTCGTCGCGCAAATAAATTCCTCCCCAGAGAAACACCGCGATATAAACCGGAAACAGCACTTCTCCGAAAAACGGATTTCCGGTGGGCAGCTGGATCGCAATTGCCCCGCCCAGATAGCCCGTCAGGAAGATCGCGCCAAGGATCGACGTGCGCGGAATCACGTACAGCAGAATACACACGAGCTCGATGATCCCCAGCGGAACGGCGAAGCGTATCGGAAAATTCAGCTTCGCGAATGCCTCCACTACCGGCGCGGGTTTCATAATATGAATGACGGCATCAAAGACAAGAAATGCCGCGACCAGGCCCGTGATGATGCGCCCCGCCCATACCGATTTCTTCGATAGGGAGCCGGATGGAACGGCGGATTGCATAAATTAAGTTCCTCCTTAAGCGCGCACTATTTTGGATAAAATTCGGGAAGCCCAATTTTCTCGGCCATTTGCCGGTCCGTCAAACGGCAAGCCTCGAAATGGACATCCTCAACGCGATTGCTTCTTGGATTTTGCGAGTTCTTTCCCCAATTCCTTCGCGCGATCGACCGCGTTACTCGGAGCGAAATCCTCCATCTCGAAAAACTGGCGAATCTCGATTTCGCCTTCCTGGTTTTTGCCGTGCGGAGCAGGAACGCGCTTGGCCCATTCGATGGCCTCCGCCTTCGATTTCACATTGATGATCCAGTAGCCCGCGATCAGCTCCTTCGTCTCGGCAAACGGTCCGTCAATCACCGTGGGTTTCCCGCCGGAAAACTTGACGCGCGCGCCCTTCGAGCTCGCATGCAGACCCGAAAGATCAACGAGCACGCCTGCTTTCATCAGCTCTTCGTTATATTTGCCCATCGCTGAGAGCAGCTCATTGCTCGGCATCTTGCCCGCTTCGGAATCCTTGTTCGCTTTCACGATCATCATAAATCGCATGGTAATGTCTCCTGGTTTTTAAGTGGCGCACGCTTCAGCTTGCGGGTTTTCACTTTGAGTAATCTAGAATTCAAACCCCGCAAGCTGAAGCGTGCGCCACATGAATCACTTCCCCTCAAACGCCTGCTGCAATCGCTGGATGTCGATCTTGTCCATCTGCATCAACGCCTGCATCACTCGGCTGGTTTTCTCGCGATCCGGATCGCTCATCAGCTTGGGAAGCGCCGTCGGAACGATTTGCCAGGACACGCCAAACTTGTCCTGCAGCCAGCCGCACTGGCGTTTCATTCCGCCCGCGGAGAGTTTTTCCCACAGGCCGTCCACTTCTTCCTGCGTCTCGCAATTCACGACAAACGATATGGCCGGAGAGAACGTGAATTGCGGCCCTCCATTGAGCGCAATAAATTCCTGCCCGTCAATCTGAAACGTGGCGATCATCACGGTTCCCTTCGGTCCCGGCCCGTGGTCCCCGTAACGGTTCAGCTTCCCCATCTTCGCGTTCTTGAAAATGGAAACATAATAATTCGCCGCCTCTTCAGCCTTCCCATCGAACCACAAAAAAGGTGTGACTTTTTGCATGTCGATTCACTCCCTTGATTTTGCCCCAAGAGGCGAATTCCCGGACCGCGCCTGGCCGGGCACAACACGCGAACTGACCTTCCAGAGATGCAGGAGACTCGCCGCAACCTCCTGCATCCCGCGAGGTATCATGCTTTTGCTACGGCTTGGTTCAGCGCATTTTGCTCGGCACAGCTGGCCTCGTGCAATTGGCGAAGCTCGCATTCGCCGTCTTCGGCATGGCTGAGAAAATACTTTGTCAATTCAATGGCATGTTCCTTGGAGTTCGCTTGGAGGATGGCCAGACCACCGATCAGTTCCTTGGTCTCCACGAAAGGGCCGTCCGTTACGGTCGTCTTCCCCTTGGACTTTCGAACGCGCGCCCCTGTCGCGCTGGGCATGCAGCCCTCCACCGCCAGAAGCCAGCCGGCTTTCATTCCTTCCTCGATCAACTTGCCCATCTTGTCCATTTCTTCCTGGGTAGGGGGCGCGTTTCTTTCCACGGTCTTGTAGACGCTTAGGAATTTCATGTTTGAATCTCCTTTATCGTTTGAGTGCAATCGCTTTGCTGAACGTCCCGAGCGGCTTCTGTTCCCGCTCCAAAAGTATGTCGAACGGCTGGACGCAAAATCGACAGCCTCACATGGCTTGCGCCTTGATTATTTCGGATTCTTTGCCGGGCCCCGCCGCCCCCTGAAATGGCACGCTGGGAATGAAATATTCCACGTCGAGAAACTGGCGAATCTCGATCTCGCTTTCCCCGCCTTCGCCGCGGGGATTGGGAACGCGCTGGGCCCACTGAACCGCTTCTTCCTTCGAATTCACCTGGATGATCCAGTATCCTCCGACCACCTCCTTGGTCTCGGCGAACGGCCCGTCCATCACCGACTTTTTCCCTCCCGAGAATTTGATCCGTGTGCCCTTTGCGCTGGCCTCGAGCCTGGAAAGCTCCACTAAAACACCGGCCCTTCTAAGCTCTTGCGTGTAATTTCCGATCGCGGCAACGAGTTCATCACTGGGCTTCTTGCCCGTTTCACAATCCGCGCTGGATTTAACGATCATCATGAATTGCATTTTCAGTCTCCTTTCGTGCTTCGTTTGTCTAAATCCTGGCTATCCAATCTGCTCAATCCCCCGCCCAGCTAAGACGCGGGCAATCCTGGAATTTCCATGACGGGCCGGATTTCCACGGTTCCCCAGCGCCCTGCCGGGATCCGCTCAGCGATTCCGATCGCTTCATCCAGGTTCTTGGAGTCGATCAGGAAGTATCCGCCGAGCTGTTCGCGCGTCTCGGCAAACGGTCCGTCGGTTACCACCCGCTTGTTGTCGCGAACGCGCACACTCGTCGCTGTTGAGGTCGGATGGAGCGGCCCGGCGCCCAAATACTGCCCACTCTTGCTGAGTTGCACCGCGAACTGCGCGGATTCCCCGTAGCATTGCGCCCGCTCGGTCTCGCTCAGTCCATTCTCATCCATGTAAATCAGCAACATGTATTTCATCACTGCCTCCCTGCATGTATGTCGAACGGCGCGACTCCAGATCGACATCTATACCAGAAAATTCATACAATCGGGCATGCCCGCTCCCGTAAACGCAGCCTCAGCCGTGGAAGAAGTCTACCGCGCCGATTGGGGCCGGATTGTTGCCACCCTGATTCGGCTCTTTGGCGATTTCGACCTCGCGGAAGAATGCGCGCAGGAAGCCTTTGCAGCCGCGGTGGACCAGTGGAGGCAATCCGGCGTCCCCGAAATCCCGCGCGCCTGGATCATTCAGACCGCCAAGCACAAGGCCATCGATCGCATTCGCCGAAAAGGCCGCTATGCGGAAAAGCTGGAATCCTACGTCGTATCCGGCATGGTTCGCGCGACCGAGGAACCCGATTACGACCATGGCGAGATTCCCGACGATCGTCTCCGTCTGATCTTCACTTGCTGCCACCCAGCAATAGCTCCGGACGCGCAGATCGCTCTGACCCTGCGCACCCTTTGCGGCCTCGAAACGGACGAAATCGCGCGCGCCTTTCTCGTCTCTCCCACGACCATGGCCCAGCGCCTCGTGCGCGCCAAGCACAAGATTCGCGACGCAGGCATCCCGTACGCGGTCCCCGGAACAAGCGATATTGCCGAACGGGTCGAAGCTGTCCTGACCGTGATTTACCTGGTTTTTAATGAAGGCTACGTGGCTACGCGCGGTACGTCGCTGCTTCGAACCGATCTCTGCGCCGAAGCCATTCGCCTGGGCCGCCTGGTCATCACGTTGATGGAACCGCAGCCTCCCGCGGAAGCGAAGGCTCTCGTTGCCCTCATGCTGCTTCACGATGCGCGCCGCGAAGCGCGTCTCGATGAAGCGGGGGAAATCATTATCTTGGAGGAACAGGACCGCACCCTCTGGAACCACAAGCAGATCGCCGAAGCTTTGCTTCTCCTGAAGGAAGCGCCGCGAGGTACGCCGGGTCCATTTGCGCTCCAGGCTGCCATTGCCTCAGAGCATTGCAAGGCCGCTCTTCCGGCCGACACGGATTGGCCCGAGATCGTCCGTCTCTACGATCAACTGGAACGCGTACAGCCTTCGCCCATTGTGTCCCTCAACCGCGCCGTTGCCCTGGCGATGGCGGAAGGCCCGCGAGCAGGCCTCATGGGGATAGATCGCCTGGCCGCTTCAAACGACCTCACCGACTACCACCTGCTGCACGCCGCCCGCGCAGACCTGCTGCGCCGTCTTGAGCGGAATGACGAATCCGCGAAAAGTTACGCACGCGCCCTTGAGCTAGTGACCAATGACAGCGAGCGGCGTTTCCTCGAGCGCCGCCTGCGCGAAGTCCAGTCCCCGCCGAATGCCAAGTAAGCTCGCGCCGGCACCCGTGTTACATCGGCCGGTTGAACTGGCAGGCGTTCTTGGAATGTGGCCGGAATCAGATGCAACGTGGCGACGACTGCGGACTTATTCCCGTTCGATGGTGACGTTTGAGGATGGCACTTCGAGGCGCATCATGCGGTGGCTCGCGTCCAGATAAACCATAATTTCAAGGTCCGGTGAACTGACGCGAACGGCTTCGTATTTTGAATTTCCTGCCTGCTGCTGGCCGAGCGACTCCACCGAAATACTTCCGGGAACCATATCCTGCGGGATGACGACGGGGAAGGTCTGTTTTCCGCCTGTCTTCCAGTCATACAGGCGCGCCAGCACGCCGAAATGATAATAGAGATTATTGTCGAGCACTGCCACACGCGGCGAGGTAAACGTAAAATCCTTGCGCAGCGGCGAAGCTCCGCCCAGGTCGGCCGAGCATTTTGCCGTCCCGTTGGAAAAATCGACGGCGCCGGTGGCTTTTTTCTGCGCTTCCGCGGACCAGTCGTAACGGATTGGCGCGCCGTCGGCGGAGAGTTTTAGTTCGCCTTTCGCTTTGATCTCGCCGCCGGCGACGTGCGCGCTCATGGAGCTGCGCTCGATCCAGGCATCTCCGGATTGGGAAATTTCAAAATCCTCGCTGCCTACCGTCTGGCCGTCGATGGCGATGCGGAGTTTTCCTTTGTCGGGGGAAAAGATGGATGCGGCTGCAGCGGGGATTGCAACAGACGTGCTCGAGAGCGGAACTAAATGCGACAGGCTGAAGCCCGTCCTACTGGCGGGCGACGCGTGTATTCCTGCGGCAAGCGAAATGGCCATCACGGACGCAAAAAATAGTTTTACATTGGTGCGATCGCGATTCATGTTTGTGGCGCTCCGGAAAGGTTTCCGCCCGCGCGGGATTGCGCGGAACGTCCAAAAATTCCAAGGGCCAGAATTTGCTCGATGACGCGCATGGTTTCTCCGCCGCTCTCGACGCGATAATCGGCCTGCCGGTAGTGCGGCAAGCGTTCCTCATAGAGTTTACGAAAACTCGCTTCGTCGCGGAAGAGCGGCCGGTCACCCATGAGTACACAGCGCTGCAGAAGATCTTCCGTCGAGCAATCCAGCCAGATGACCACCGCCCCGCCGCCCCCTGGGGCCGCGCCGTATTCGCG
>PMOP01000259.1 GCA_003161495.1 Acidobacteriota bacterium
GCGGATCAAGTTGTCGACGCAACGTTCCACGACCGCAACGACACGCTCTGGACTTAACCCTTGCTCAGTATGGAGAAGCGGCGCAAACCGGATCTCTGCATAAATCACGCCGTCTTCGATGAGTTGCTGGAATACATCCTCAGTAACCAAACGAAGTGAGTCCTCGGTCTGCATGAGCCGGAAACCCATGGGCGCGCGGGAAAGGAAATCGGCAAGATTTGCGCAGCGCGCAGGCGCGATGTAATCGCGTTGATATTCCTCACGAGTGACGGAAGGCGCGAGTGTGGAAACAGCCTGATAGCTCAGCGAGCAGTCCAAATGAATATGCAGCTCAATCTTCGGTAGTGACTGCAATTCCATTTATCGACGATAAACCGCGCGCGATCATCGTGCAAGAAAAGTGGCGCAGGCTTCAGCCTGTGGGTTTTAGCTCTTCCTAGGACTAACCCCCCCAGGCTGAAGCCTGCGCCACTAAAACTTGGTTGAACTACTTTCCAAATACTTTTTTCACCTGGCCGGCCTTCTTTTGGATCGTGCCTCCGATTTCTTCCTCCTCACCCTCTTCTTCCAGGTTCGGATTGTTGATTGCGTGGCCCACTTTCTGCTTGATCTTGCCTTTGATCTCGTGCGCCTTGCCCTTCACTTCATCCTTCGTGCTTTCCTTAGCCATATCATTCTCCTTTTGCAAAATTAAACGCGCACAAACCGGCGCTATCGTAAGCCGCCAAGTAAATACACGGCCAAGACGACGAGCAGAACCGTTCCGACAATTCCGAAACCTCCGCCCGCTCCCCACCGTGAATATCCGTAATAGCCGCCACCGCCTCCGAACAGCAAAACCAGAAGAATAATCAGCAGTAACATCGCCTGTCTCCTTTGAAGTCCAGAAGTCTTTGCATCCGTTCCGCCTTCTCCTGATTCTTATAGTCTTTCAGCGGGCGCATTCTCACAATGAAGGCAACGCTGTATTTAATTCCACGAACTTCTGTAGCGAGCCGGCCAAACCCGGCTAGATAGCGCTGGCCTGCGATTTCGTCGCGAACGGCCCTGTAATTCGTATTTTGCGGATTTGGTCCGGTTTTGTGGCGCCGGCGTCCCGCCGGCGGTTTTGAACTCGCGTTACAACGCAAAAACGCCGGCGGGACGCCGGCGCCACAATGCTAATCCATCTGCGTGGATCTTACGACTCGCTATTTCTTATCTTCAGAGGGATTAATGGTAGATGGAGTCGCGGGCGACGCAGGAGTCGCGGGTGCCGCTCCGAACGAACCGGCGAGCCCAGCAAAACGCTGGCGAAGAGTTTCGCCCATGTCGGAGAAAACGCTGCCGCACACCGCTTTCAGCTTTTTCTCGGTGCTATTGGCCATTTCTTCAATCAGGTTTTCAGACTGCTGGTTGAGCTTGGTTACCGTGGTCAACAACCAGGAATTGGAAGCGTTTTCAAGGCGCTGCTTGTGCTCGTCCATGGCGGCCGTAGCGTGGGAATTCAGCGATGCCTGGAACTGGTGTTCCAAGGCCTGAGATTCCATGAGCAAGGCGTCCTTGGCCTGATCGACCTGGATGCCCAACTCTTGCTTCCCAAGCGCCAGTGTCTGCTGCGCATGCTGCGAAAGGGCGCGCTGAAATTCCGAGGCGAAACCGCGCGCGTCGCTTTCGAGCTTCGAACGAATCTGCGTGGTATGCGCTTCCAGGTACGCGCTATTCTGTTCGAACGCCGTCTTCGTTTTGGAAGCATACAGATCGTATTGCTCGCGTCCAAGCTGCGCGGCGCGTTCGGTGAACTTGGCCGCGGCCGCATCGGCCGCTTGTGTAATTTGCTGGCCGCCGCGCTCGGCTGCCTCGCGAGCGTTTTCCTGCATCTGTCCCTGCGCGTGCTCGACGTAGCTCCGGCTGTAGTGATCGAGTTCCTTGGCGAACAGGCCGGACATTTCCGCAGCCTTTTCCCGCAAGCGAGAGGCGGCCTGATCGATCCCTTTTTCCAGCGTCGTTTGCATCTGGGTCTGAATCTTTTTCTCGTACCAGTCGGCCGATTTGAAGAGCGATTCAAACGTGCTGTGCGAAGTTTCCGTGGCCCGCGTCTCCAGTTCGGAGAGCCATCGTCCGGAAGCAGTGCGCGCCGATTCGGTGAATTCCTTCTCGATCTGCGAAAGAAGTTCCTTGCCGCGTGCCGCGCTGTCCTGCAAGCCGCGCTCGGAAACTTGCCAGATCCGCTCTTGATGTTCAGCAATCGCCTTTTCAGCAAGTTCGCGGTCAAACCCGAGCTTGCCGAGCATTTCCGCGGCGCGCGCAACTTGCGGCGCCAGCCGCAGCTCCAGTTCGCTCGCCAGCTTCTCAATCGTGTCTTGGCCAGCGGATTCGAGCACCGGCTGCATCCGTTGGACCATGCCGGCCACGGCCGCTTCTGTGCGGCGCTTCATCTCATCGCTCTGAGATTCGAGCATGGCCTCGCCACGACGCGCCCATTCATCGGATGCCGCCTGGACGAGCGCTGAAAATTCGCCGCGCCTCGCTTCCAGTTGCGCGATGGACTCCTGGAACTTCGAAACCACGGCATCGCCCTTGGCGGCTTCGTTGTTAATCTCGGCGCGCAATGCTGCCAGCGCGCCTTCCGCTTCCGCCGTAACCTGCGAATGCACGTTGCCTATCGCGTTGATACGCTGCTGAAGATGTGCCTCGATCTCCCGCGCGGTAACTTCGGCGTTTCTGGCTACTTGTTCAGCCGTCCTGCGGGACATATCATCGAGCGACGCTTCCATCTTTTCCTGCCAGCGTGCATTGGCCGCAGCCAGATCGGCTTCCAGATGCCCGCGCCATCCAACTTGTCCGATGGCCGTCGCGGCGGCGATCTGCTCTCCCAGTTTTCTTGCCGCTTGATCCATTTGCGCCAGGCGCGCTTGGGCGTCCGCGGTGCGCAGGTCCATCTGCTCCTGCCAGTTCCGAATTTCCTCCGCGGCGGCTCGCGCCGAGGATTCCCGCAACTGGTCGATGGCTGCCCGGACTTCGTCGTTATTGGCCCCAACGTTTCCAGCCAGGCTCTCCATTTTGCGCATGGCCGCCTGAAGCTGGCTCTCAATCTTCTGATCGAAATCCGCGTGCCGGGTGCGTTCCACTTCCGCGAGTTGGATGTCAATCTGCAGCCGCGCATGGCTGAGACGCGCGTCCAATTCGGTGGACAATTTGTCGAGCATGATTGCCATGCCCGTTTCCCGCTCTCTTTCCATGCGTTGCAGGGTTTCCTGCCGCGACTTCTCAAAGTGTTCCGTAACAGCCGTGGCCGCGGATTTTTCGGCCGCGTCCTTCAGTTGATTCTGCAGAGCGGCCAGCAGCGGTCGCGTTTCCGCAGCTACCGCATGGCTGGCAGTTTCTCGCGCCGCGCTTTGAATTTGCACCTTGGCTTCGGCAACCAGCCGCGCCACTTGCCGCGCCAGTTGCATGGTCGTATCGGCCGCCGCCGGTGACGAAATCACACGGACATTGTCTTCCACAGGTTCAGGGCCGGCCGTCTGCAACGAAGGGGGCTCCATCGCAACAGTGGACCAGTTTTCCGGCTCCGCGAGATGCTGCGAAGTTTCCGACGGGGCGGGGATTTCCAGTGGAGGCGTGGCGCCAGCCTCGGGGAAGGGAAACCAATCCGCGGGAGGGAAGGCGATTCCCCAGACGTTTCCGCTGACTTCAAGTTCTACGCCGATTTGAAAAAGCTCGCGGACCGTGCGCGGGCGTTGAATCCACGTCACTCGGCCTCGGACGCTGCGCGTTCCGCGGCCTGGTTCATTGTGGGGCACTTCCATCGTGACCCACATATTTTTCAAAACGTAATGTTTGGATTGGTAGCGGGCACCGTGGCAATTAATGATCAGGGTGGAGGTGCGTTCCTGAAAAGGACGTCCGAGCGCGTCCACACCCGTCACGGTCAGCGGCACGGCTTGCACGATTCGAGTGCTGCGCCGCTTCAGTACCTCTTGTTCAGGATGAAGATTCGACTCCGCCACAGACACTCCCACGGTCAATTCCAAAGCCTAACATCGCGATGGTCAGGCGTCGAGGCTCACAGAAGGCTAATTTCGTAAAGGTTACGTCCACTTTTGGGCGCAAATTTGGGTTCGCATTCGCAGCTATTGAGCAGCCACAGGCATGACCAGCGGTTGCGGCGCCGGCAGAGGCCGCAAGGATGAATCTGGATTGCAGCAACTGATCTGGAGCTTCGCCGAATCCCGCTCCATCTCCGGCATCTGACGCAAATGGGCCAATGTTTCCTTGAGGATCGCGGAGGCGGCCAAGTCGACGGGGGACAGGAGGCGATAGTGCATCCAGCGTCCCTGACGCCGCGCGGCGACAAGGCCGGCGCGGCGAAGATAGGCCAGGTGCCGCGAGATTTTTGGCTGGCTCATCCTCAGGATATCCACAAAGTAGCAGACGCAAATTTCCCGATCGGCGATGAGGTTAAGCAGGCGCAGGCGGGTGCGATCGGCCAGGGCGCGAAAGAGAGAGTCGAGCGGGAGGGGTTTTACTTTTCTTGGCATGAAACGATTATATATGGCTTGACAGATATGAGCAAGGGGGCGTAAGGTACATACATACGCACAAGCGTATGTATTAAAGCAAATTCAGGAGGACCCATGGCAACGACATTTGTGAAAGCCCGCAAGGCCCATGTCGCGATCCACGTGAAAAACGTCGCGGCAAGCATCGATTTTTATCGCAAGGTATTCGGCATGGAGCCCTGCAAGGTGCGAACCGGATACGCGAAATTTGACGTGGCGAATCCGCCGCTCAATTTTACTTTGAATGAAGGGGCTGAGGCAGGTCACGGCGCATTGTCTCACCTCGGAATTCAGGTGGAATCGACGGCCGACGTTCTGGCCATGCGCCAGAACTGGATGGAACGGGGGCTCCTGCCTCGCGAGGAAATGAAAACGGAGTGCTGCTACGCGCTGCAGGATAAAGCCTGGGTCCGCGATCCGGACGGGAACGAGTGGGAAGTCTTCGCCGTCCTGGAAGACGATCTGCCGGAAAAGCCGGTTGCTGAAAAATCGTGTTGCGGCCCCGATTGCTGCGCGCCCGTCGCTCCTTGATCGCCGGGTGATTTCCGCGAAAAGGAATCTCAAATGAAGAAGAGCTACAACGT
>PMOP01000358.1:0-659 GCA_003161495.1 Acidobacteriota bacterium
AAATCCAGGCGCGTTTGCTTCAGCGGAATTCCCGCAGGCGCAGGTTCGTTTTCCGTGCACATGAATTCCAGATGCATGTCCTTCATGCCGACTTCCGCCAACACGGCCTGCAACAGCTCGCCATAGGTTTCCGACAGCCGCTTCCGGAAAATCCGGGAGGGAACGCGAACCACGAGCTTGCCGTTTTCAGTTCCTTCCTGGCGCGTGGGGCGAAACCACGTGGCGAAACTGTGCGGGTTGACCCGCCGTTCCATATGCTGCAAAATTTTTTCCCAGGAATTCATTTCCAAAAAGTCCTCATTGTAGGCGGGCTAGAAGTACAGCGCGCACCCAAAAAATGCAAAAAAGGCCAACCCCAATTATTTCCACAACTGTGGAAAAACTGTGGAAAAGCATAGCCGCCGAAAGCACATTGCGACCGCAGTCAGTTTCTGGGTTGACCCCGTGACCTTCGCCCGATAGGCCCAAGACGGGCCTGCCACTCGGTACGCTAGCTTGCAGATTGCGTCACGGCGTCCACAGGGGTGCCAGTTTCATACTGGGTTCCTAAGACGAGCGTGGATTCTCGCTGAACGCGCGCTGCGCGGCAAGCGAAAATTTGGGGAGGGCATGCGGACCTCCCACAGAAGATTCACAGCTTTTCCACAAGATTGTATCTT
>PMOP01000358.1:673-1804 GCA_003161495.1 Acidobacteriota bacterium
CAAAAATCAATGATTACGAAGAGGTAAATTCTATTGTGGGAGTTTTTGCGGTTTTGGGAATTCGTAGATGCCTTGGGGGTCGGCGGCAATCAGCAAACGGTCAGGTTCCACGAGGATTTGAGAGGCCTCCAGGCGCGCTCCACCGGGCAGATAGGTCCGGAAACTCGACAGGCGTTGCCCGTCCTTATCGAAGCGCATTAGCAGCGTACCGATGGCAATCCACAGCTCCTGTGTTTTGGGATCCACGCCGACGGCGCTGATGATGCGGTGCAGAGAGGGAATGCTGTTTTCGGTGTCCTCCGAGCGCGCAATGGCCTTGCGAGCCGCCTGCGCAGCGGGCTGAAATTCCAGGGTCTTGAGCGAAATTTCCAGGGCAAGATAGCCAACACGGTCAAATTTGCGCACCGTAGGCTCGGGCAAATAATCGAAGCCAAAATAGTTATTACCCGCATCGTCAGCCACAAGATGGCCGAAATTTACTTGCGTGTTTACGTCGGCGCGATCGGCGATCTCTTCGCGGTCGCCGTAATCGCGGACCATTTTTCCCGAGAGGTCGTAGGCTGTCACCAAACGCTCCGTGTCGGGACTGGTTACGGCAAATTCGTCCCCTGGCAGAAACACCACGGAAATGGGTGCGCGCACGGGGATCGTAGCGGCAAGTGCCCCACTCGGCGAATAAATCTTCACGGAATTGGCGCCGCGATCGCACACGACCACGTGGCCATCGTGATCCACGTCGAAGGATTCGCCGTATAAGAGCGCCGCGCCTTTGGCCGCGGCAGCTGATTGGCTGGGCACCTGGCCGATAAGTTTCAGCGACGAATCGTAAATCAGCACGGCCGGAGCGGGCGCCGTGAGGACATAATAATTTCCATCCGGTCCGCGCCGTATCTGGCGAAAACCGGGGCCCACGTCGCGATAAAGCCGCCGCTTCGCAACCAGATCATTCTCGTATTGGTAAGGTTCCTGAGCGCGAGCAGGAAAAGAAAGAAAAACCAGCACAGTGGCCAGCGCCGAGGCTGTCCACACCAGTTGCGGACGATACATGGTCGATTCCCCTCAGCCAGTCCGGAAGCGCAGGCGCTCGATCGCTCGAGCGTGGCCAGTGGTTTCGTCCACGTCAATCAAAAC
>PMOP01000358.1:1894-6508 GCA_003161495.1 Acidobacteriota bacterium
GCTGACACTCGCCCGTCCAGATACCACCCCATGGCTTCCTTTTCGCTTGTCGTTTCTGCGTGAATGTCCACGAAGATCACGCGGACATCTGCTGGGATGCGGGCAAGCTCCCGATCGGCTGCCCGGAACGGACAATCATTTGAGGCCATGAAGACCCGGCCCTGCAGGTCCAGCACCGCGTAAGGGACGCCATTGCGCGCCGTGCCGACGTAAAGGCCTGAGCCGGGGTTGCCCTCCGGGAAGTTTGCCGGCCTCACCAGGCGAGGGTGTTGCGGAATGTATTCGAGAATTTCTTTGCGGTCCCAGACGTGATTTCCGCCGGTCAAAACTTCGATGCCCGCGGCGAATAATTCCTCCGCAATCCGTGGCGTGATGCCGAAGCCCGCGGCGGAGTTCTCTCCGTTGGCGATTACCAGGTCGATCTGGCGCGTTTCCACAATGTCGGCGAGCCGGTCCGCCACAATTTCACGGCCCGGCGAACCCACGATGTCGCCGATAAACAGAATTTTCATTTTCTCTCTTTGGTGGCGGTGTGTGGCGCAGGCTTCAGCTTGCG
Organism: Acidobacteriota bacterium; assembly: GCA_003161495.1. Lineage (GTDB taxonomy): Bacteria > Acidobacteriota > Terriglobia > Acidiferrales > UBA7541 > Palsa-360. The sequence goes on from PMOP01000358.1 coordinate 2,451, forward strand.
GGTTTTAATCATTGCAATAACTAAACCCCACAGGCTGAAGCATGCGCCACTAGCACAAAAAATGGAGCGGCCCACTTCGCCGTGTGGAGCTCGATCCTGAACCACCTGTAAAAAGTGGGCGCCCTGCGCCGGCCTTTAGGCTTTCCCGCTGCGAACCGAAATCCGCCGCGGGCCATGCACACGGGCCGTCTGACTCGGGCACCCGGAGGTTCAGTATTGGTTCAAAAGATCGTCGCGTCCAAACACCTGCGTTGCAGGCCAACTCCAGACTACATTCTAGCAAAGCCGCATCGAGCGCGTGGAATTACTGCGCAGAGTAGTTGCGGAGGGTTTACTCCACTTGGCATAGCGCTTAGCGCAATCGGGTGTGCATGTCCGTTTTTGTTCTCGTTGGCAGCCAAGTGTGTTTGTGCCACCTCCAACCCAGGCTCGGCATTAATCGGTGGTTCACGTAGTCGCGGGAATAGCGGACTCGGAAGCTGCGCCAGATCAGCTCGGCGATACGTTCGGTGGTCCACACAGGCGTATCGAATCCGTAGGCAGACGGTCCCTGCGCCAACAGGCCAGGGAGTCGCGCCAATTTTTCGCGGGCAAGCTTCGGACGTGGGCCTCCCGTCTTTGGGCGGCGGCGCAGGCCTTCCACGCCGTGCAGACGGTGCGCCATCGCCCACCGGTTGACCGATTGAATGCAGACGCCAAGAGAACGGGCGATCACCGCCGCGGGCTCGCCTTGCTGCAAACGAGTTACGGCCGCGAATCGGCGCGCTTCCAACTTTTTTGCATCCCGGCGCTTGTAGCCGAGTGGACGTGGCATGGTCCAACTCCTCCTAAATCCGGGGAACTCGCTGCCGCAAAATGCGTTGTCCCGGGTGATCCCTTGAAAAAGAGACCGCCCGGGGCAACCAAGTTCCCATCTAGAAGTGGAAGCCCAACTCTCCAGTTACAGTTCGCGGCGTGACGTAGTGCGTGCCGCTAAACGTAGAAAGGTAGTTGTACAGCGCTTCTTTATTCGCCACGTTGATCACGGTGATCCGCGCGCTCCATTTGTACCGATCGCCATGGAAGAGATTGTCATCGCCCACGGCGAGATCAAACAGACTCCGTGGCTGGATCCGCTGAGGATTGTGGTCGTCGTTTTCGGTACCCGGAGTTGGAGGCCGGACATATATGGACCCGAACGAGCCTTTAGCACACGAAGAAAGCGCTGATGCTCCATTCGCAGGGGCCAGGGGGTTTGGAGCGATTAATTGACCGTTGCAAGTGAACCCGGCCTGAAACGCCTGATCAGCGGTTAGAGGTAACCCCGTGATGCCGTTGAACATTCCGACTTGCCCTGTTGGAACGTTCGCGTTTCCGCCCGTCAATCCTGCTGATGCCCAATCCACGGAAGGCGTGGAATTAAAGCATGTCGCGGTGAACGCATAGCACGGCACCGTTCCAGCCACCAGTCCGCTGTCAAATCTCCAGGTGAAGCCGAACCAGGGCCCGGTCTTCCACGGCTGATATTGCAAGTGCGTCGTTTCGTTGAAACTCTCGTCGTGGTCAATGCGGAAAACTCCGACCGCTGGGCCAATAACGGGCACCCCTGCAACTTGCGGCAGGAAGAAGCGGGCGGCGACGCTGGACATCACCACGTTCGCCATAAAGCCATGCCAGGTCGGCACGTTGGCGCGAATTGTAAACCCGGGTATCTTGGACCTGTCCCACATGATCGGGAAAGTGATGGGAGTCGCCGCAACGATGCCGAAGTCGTAGGCGTTGTGGGTGTACTTCCAGATGTACTCGGCGTCAATGACAAGGTGCTTCCCGAACGCCTGTTGGAAGCCGGCGTGGAATTCGTTGCGGAAGCCGGGAACAATCGGTCCCGCGTTCCCCTGCCCGCAAGTGGTACTGGGCAGCGGCACAAGCTCGGCAATGACGGGATAATTTGCATTCGCGCCTGTGAAGCTGCATCCGGTGCTGGCAATGATCAGGTTTTCGTTAAATGGGCTCTCCATTGTTCGAGCGTAAGAAACACGAAGCACTGTATTGGTCGGCTTAATGTTATAGGCAATGCCAAGCCGAGGTTCCGCCTGGCTGCCCCGGCTAATTCCTCTGTAAAGGTCTCCACGAATGCCGAGATTGAAAGACCAACTCGCTTTGGTTATCGTGTCCTCGACGAACATCCCGATTTCCTTTATGTCTGTGTGGCCGTGAAAATGGTATAGCTGGCCTGTCGGGTCCGTCGCCGGGTTTGTCAGGTCGTACTGCAGGGCGGCACTGCACGTCGGGTCCCCCGCTGCGATACATGCTGGCGTGATCGTCGCAACGTAACCCGGATCAACGACTCCAAGATTTTCATCTTCAGTTAGGAACGTGTGTTCAAATGTCACGCCAGCCTTGAAGTTGTGGATGCCTTTTACGTAGGTGACGCTCGTACGAGCGCCGGCGTTGGTGAGTAACCGGTCCTGAGAAATTGTCGAGCTCTGCAGGTCCGGACTAAAATCCGAAAAAGGATCTGCGCTCGGGTAATAGTTATAGTGGTCCCGCCGCACAAAGCCGCCGAGTGTCCAGACTGCTGATGAGCCAAACAGGTGCGTCCAAGTGGGCGCAATGTTGAAGGTCTTGATCTGCGAGCGCTGATCCGCCGGGCCTGTGGGATTGGTAGTTCCAGGGTCGACAATAAATGTGCCTGTTGGATCGCAATTTGCCGTTGGTACGCCCACGGCACAGGGATGGTATTGCTGGTCGTAGGTATTGGGATTTTGAAACCAGGACCGGGTATATTGAAAGTTCAGGTGGAGGGAATCCGCGCCAGACACTTGAAAGTCCACGCGATCAAACAAGTTTTCTTCATTACCCTTGTCATGCATGACGACGAATTCCGGAGGGTCAAGAAACCTGCCGGTGTTCAATCCATCCGCGGATATGAAGTTTCCCCACTTTGCTCCGCCGTAAGCGAGGTCGAGACTGGTTGTGGCCGTGCCAAACGTGCCGTAGGAGGATGTAACGCTGCCGTGGGGCGTCGTAACGCCCTGGCCCGAGCGGGTGGTCACGTCAATTACCAGGCTCGTCTTTCCTCCATATTCGGCCGGCGGCGCGCCCTGAATTACCGTCATGGATTCAATTGCACCTACCGGAACCTGGTTGGAAAAGACTTTGCTCTGCTGATCGGTAATTGGCTGGCCGTCAATAGAAAAGGAATTCTCCGCGTGATCGCCCAGCCCGTGAAACAGACCGTTGGAATCTGCCGCGACTCCCGGTGCGGACAGAGTAACCAGCGAACTCAGCGACGACGATGCGCTTTCCAGTGGAAGCGTATTAAACAGATCGCGGTCCACGTCGGTATGCGCCGTGGATTCGGTTTCAATCAAATCGCCTGCCGTCGCCTCGACGACCAAATTGCTGACCTGACCAGCAAGCGCCAGATTAATCTTCAGGCTCACGGTGACCGAGGAACGAACTTCAATATCCTGTGAGTAGGGAGCGAACCCTGCCAAGTTCACCGTCAGGTGATACGGATTATACGGGACGTTTACAAAACTGAAATTTCCCGCATTGTCCGTAGTCGTGGACCTGTCCAACCCGCTGACAACGTTATGAATTTCTACCGTCGCTTTGGGAATCACGGCGCCGCCAGGATCGAGAACGGTGCCGCCGATCGAAGCCGAATTCCCTACGCCCTGCGCATGAATCAGCGGCGCAGCGATTACGCAAAACACAAACACTGCTAGAAATATAAAATTTCGTATGAATTGCATCCCAATCCTCCTTGGATTGCGCCTAGGAAAAGCTAAAATGGAATGCTGCTGCCCCCAAAGGGGCCGCGGCACACGGAGTCTCTAAGATGTGATGATTGGGATTACCTAAAAGGTGGGTGGCGCGCGAGGCGAAGTCTGTGAAAAAACCTGTCCCGTGGCCGGAACGATATCTTCCGGCAGAGGCAAGGAAGCGATGGGCTTCAAAAAGGAGACCGAAGGCGCGACGGCTAACTGCGCCGGGGTCTGGTGGCCCAAGTGGCAATACGGACAATTCGCGTCGTCGCTCGGGCTTTGGTGATTCCAATCGCTGACGACGCC
>PMOP01000495.1:0-2005 GCA_003161495.1 Acidobacteriota bacterium
TATGTGGCCGGCCAACGCTTTCGCGGCACCAAGAAATTTCCGATGGTGATGATGCTGGAGCCGTTGCACGCCTGCAACCTGACGTGCACGGGCTGCGGGCGCATCCGTGAGTATAAATCGACTATTAACGAAATAATGACGGTTGAGCAATGCGTTGCGGCGTCGGATGAGTGCGGCGCGCCCATCGTTTCCATCTGCGGCGGCGAGCCCATGATTTATCCCGAGATCGGAAAGCTGTCGAAAGAAATTCTGGATCGCGGGCGCCACATTATTCTTTGCACGAACGGCATGTTCATCCGGAAACGCCTGCATGAATTCAAGCCGACTTCGAGCTTTTTCTTCAACGTTCACCTGGACGGCCTCGAAAGAACGCACGACCTGTGCGTCGAGCGCGACGGCGTGTTTCGCGAAGCCATCGAGGGAATCAAGGCCGCCAAGGCCGCGGGCTTCCTGGTCTGCTCCAACACCACGATTTACAAGGAAACCGACCTGAACGAAATTGCCGACCTCTACTCTTACCTGGACACGCTAGGAGTCGACGGATACATGCTGGCTCCGGCGTATGGTTACTCGGCGGTTCAGACCACGGACATTTTCATGACGCGCGAAGATATTCGCGCGAAATTCAGCGCGGCCGTTTCTCTCCTGGACAAATATAATCTGATGGTTTCGCCCATCTATCTCGATTTCCTGCGAGGGGAACGCGAGCTGGAATGCACGGCCTGGGGCACGCCGACGTACAATCCACGCGGATGGAAAGGCCCCTGCTACGTCATCACCGACAATCACTACGCCTCTTACCGCGAGATGATCGATCAGACTCCCTGGGAGAATTACGGTCCCGGAAACGACCCGCGCTGCGCCAACTGCATGATGCACGTGGGATTTGAAACCACTCCCGTGCTGGGCGCAAAACGCCAGTTGGGCGACACCTGGACCATGTTGAAATGGCAATTTGGTGGACACATGGGCGGCAACCCCGACCCGAATGCTTCCAAAGAACCTCCGACGAACGGACATTCCGGAGGAGGTTCCACGATGATGCCTCCGCCACCGGCGAACACGGATTTGATTTCCGCGGACGGAAGATTGCGAGTGTTATGAAAACGCTGGTCACCGGCGCGACAGGCTTTCTCGGCAGCCACGTCGCCCGCGCACTGGCGGGACGCGGGGAGAACGTGCGGGTGCTGATGCGTCCGTCAAGCGATCTCCGCGCGCTGGATGGCCTGGAAGCGGAGCGCTACACGGGGGACTTGAGGGATCGCGCATCGCTCGATCGCGCCATGGAAGGCGTGCGTCGCGTTTTTCACGTTGCCGCGGATTACCGGCTTTGGGCTCGCAACCCTCGCGAAATTTTTGAATCCAATGTAACAGGCACGCAGAACCTGCTCGATGCGGCGCAGCATGCGGGCGTTGAGAAATTTGTCTATACCAGCACGGTTGCTACGATTGCTGTCCCGCGCGAGGGAAGTTTGCCGAACGAGGAGACGCAATCCTCTGTCGGCGAAATGATCGGCCATTATAAGCGCTCCAAATTCGAGGCCGAAAAATGCGCCCTGCGCGCCGCGGAGGCCGGCTTGCCGGTGGTAATCGTTAATCCAACGACGCCCGTGGGGCCTGGCGATTGGAAGCCCACGCCGACAGGAAAAATTATCGTCGATTTCCTGAACGGGCGCATGCCCGGCTACGTGGACACGGGGCTGAACTTTGTTCCCGTCGAAGATTGCGCGCATGGGCACTTGCAGGCGGCGGAGCATGGACGCGTCGGGGAGCGTTACATTCTGGGCGGGCGCAATCTGACGTTGAAACAAATGCTGGATATTCTTTCTTTCACGAGCGGGCGAGCCGCGCCGCAATGGAAAATTCCTTACGCGTTGGCCTATGCCGCGGGATGCGCGGATACGGGAGTATCTCGCCTTCTGGGCCGCGAGCCGCGCATTCCGCTCGAAGGCGTGCGCATGGCGCGGCACAAGATGTTTGTGGATGCATCGAAAGCGGAACGCGA
>PMOP01000495.1:2048-3672 GCA_003161495.1 Acidobacteriota bacterium
TTCGCGGTGCATTCGGAATTTGCGCCCTGGCGGCGTCGCAGAAATTTTATGCGCCTGCCCGGAGACTGGCCGGTGTTTGAAGCCATGTTCGGCGGCGCGCAAGTCCGGACGATTCTGACTGGAATGGGACAAGATCACGCGCTGGGCGCCGTGAAGTCGTCCTTCACCTACAAGCCCGATATTTGCATTTCAACCGGGCTTGCGGGATCTCTGCACGAAGACTATCGCCCGGGAGATATCCTGGCCGCGCGCCTGGTGAGTGAAGTGGGGGAACCGGTCGCCGTGGCGAGCCATCGCGAATTGCTCTCGACCGCCGTGGATTGCGGCGCGCGGCAAATTGAGCGCATGGCCACATCGAAGTCGCTTGTCAGGCGGGCCGAAGAGAAGCGGCTACTGGCGAGTCAGGCGCAAGCAGTGGAAATGGAGAGTTACACGATCTTGGCTGAGGCGGCGCGGCGCGGTGTGCCTGCGATTGCGATTCGAGCCATCAGCGACAGCATGGACTTCGATATGCCCTACGATTTCGAGCAGGCGTGCGACGCTCAGGGCCAGATTCGCGTGATGAATGTTTTCTCTCAAGTATTGCGGAAGCCAACCGGATTGCCGAACCTGTTGAAATTGGCTCACGATTCCCGGTTTGCGTCCCGGCGTCTCGCTGATTTCCTGGACGCGTTTGCGGGAACGATGGCCGATCGACTGATACCCATCGAGCAGGATACGGTGGCGGCGCTGTGAGCCAATCGGGAATCGTTCTCGAGCGTTCCCAAACGACGCATCCAGTGCCGTCAACGATGCGCGCGGCCGTATACCGCGGCAAAGGAAAAGTGGTTGTGGAAACCGTTCCCGTGCCGGAGATCGGTCCCGGAGAAGTTTTGATTCGAGTCGCGTCGTGCGGAATTTGCGGCACGGACCTGAAAAAAATTGAGCACGGATTTGTCGCCGCCCCTCAGATCTTCGGGCACGAAGTTTCCGGGACTGTGGTTGCAGTTGGCGCGGGCGTTAAAAAGTGGAAGCTGGGCGATCGCGTCATGAGTTTTCATCATGTTCCCTGCGGTGCATGCTTTTACTGCGACCGGCGTTTGTTTTCGCAGTGCCCGGGCTACAAAAAAGTCGGGCTCACGGCGGGATTTGAACCCAACGGCGGCGGATTTGCCCAGTACGCGCGCGCCATGCCGTGGGTTGCCGAACGCGGAATGGTCGCGATTCCGGACGACGTCAGCTTCGACGAAGCTTCATTTATCGAGCCCGTGAATACGTGCATCAAAGCGGTGGAAAAGGCGCGCGTGGCCGCCGGCGAAACAGCAGTCGTCATGGGATTGGGGCCGATCGGGCTGCTTCTAGCGATGCTGTCCAAGCTGAAGGGCGCGATCGTGATTGGAAGCGATCCCATGCCGGAACGCCGCGCGAAGAGCCTGTCGCTCGGCATCGATTTGGCGGTGGATCCGCGCGAAGGCCGTCTGGCCGAAACAATCGCTTCGCGCGCGCAGGGCCGCGGCGCGGACGTCGTGCTGGTTGCCGTGCCGATTCCCGCTGCGTTGACGGAAGCGCTGACGCTGACGAGGCCCGGTGGGCGCGTGCTGCTGTTTGCGCAGAACGATCCGCTGATGAAGATTGAGTTTCCGGC
>PMOP01000495.1:3722-5961 GCA_003161495.1 Acidobacteriota bacterium
GGCGAGGCCGCACGGCTAATCTTTACGCATAAGTTGCCTGTGAATCAATTGATCTCGCATCGATTTTCATTGGAAGATATGGACCGGGCTCTGCAGTTGGCGGCCCGTCCAGAAGGAGATTCTCTTAAAGTGGTGATTCATCCTTGATAAGAAACGAACATTACGATCGAAAAAACGGTCATATGACCGCTGCCATTCTGTACGGGAGCGAAAATCTTAAGATCGAGAGCGTGGACATTCCCAGGCTCGCCGCGGATGAAGCATTGATCCGCGTAAAAGTCGCATTGACCTGCGGCACGGATTTGAAAGTGTGGAAGCGCGGATACCACGCACGCATGATTACTCCCCCGGCGGTGTTCGGGCACGAGCTTGCCGGTATCGTCGAAACCCTGGGATCCGATGTGAATGGCGGCCTGAAAGTCGGAGCGCGCGTGGTTCCCTCGAATTCGGCGCCTTGCAACGTATGCCTGTTTTGCCGCAAAGGGCAGAGCAACCTTTGCGAGGACTTGCTGTTCAACAACGGGGCCTACGCGGAATACATTCGCATCCCTGGGCGAATCGTCCGGCAAAATATGCTGGTGATTCCGGAACACGTATCCTTCCAGGACGCGGCGATGGTCGAGCCGCTGGCGTGCGTGCTTCGCGGTATTCATGAAACTAATATTCAGCCGGGCGACACTACCGTCGTCATCGGCTGCGGGCCGATCGGATTGAAATTTATCCGTGTATTGGCCAACCGCGGCGTGAAAGTGATTGCGCTCGGCAAGCGGCCCAACCAGATTCGCGCGGCGGAACGATTTGGCGCGCGCGCGGCATTAATCGCCACGGACCTCAGCGATCCGGCCAAATCTGTCCGGGAGATGACCGAAGGCGGGCGCGGCGCCGATTCCGTGATTGAAGCTGTGGGCACGGCGCAGACCTGGGAGTGGGCGCTGCAAATGGTGCGCCGCGGCGGCACCGTGAATCTGTTCGGAGGCTGCCCGCGGGGCACGCAAGTGGCCGTGGATCCGAACTCGCTTCACTATTCGGAGATCACCATCAAGTCCACGTTCCATCACACGCCCCGCTTCATTCGGGAAGCTCTCGAAAGCGTGTCGCTGGGTGAAATTCGTTCCAGCGATTTCGTGAATGCGGAAATTCCGCTCGCCGAGCTTCCGAAGATGTTCGAGCACATGAAGCATCGCAACGGGGAAATGAAAGTAGCGGTGATTCCGTAACGCCAGTAGCGCGGGCTTCAGCCTGCGGGTTTTGATTTTGCTTTAGAGCAACACCAAACCCCACAGGCTAAAGCCTGCGCCACTGGCTCTCCGAATTTCGTCCACCATGCAAATACCCGCGGAACTCGAAATTAGCCGAGGCCTGCCGCCGCCCGGATGCCCGGTTGCGGAAGCCGAGCGGTACACCCGCTGGCTCGCCACGCATCATTACGAAAATTTCAATGTCGTTTCGTGGCTTCTGCCGCGCCGGCTGCATCAGCATTTTTATAATCTGTACGCGTACTGCCGCTGGGCCGACGATCTGGGAGACGAAATTTCCGATCCCATAAAAGCGCTGGCGCTGCTGAACGAATGGGACCAGGAATTGCGCGATTGTTACGCCAGCAAGCCGTCGCATCCAGTTTTTATCGCGCTGCGCAAGACGATTTCCGAGCTCGACATTCCCATCGAGCCATTTTCCGATCTCCTCATCGCGTTTCGCCGGGACCAGACCGTGCCGCGCTACGCGACCTGGAACGATGTTTTCGATTACTGCCGCTATTCGGCGAATCCCGTGGGGCGCCTTGTGCTTTATCTGTGCGGGTATCGCGATGCAGAGCGCCAGCGGCTTTCCGACGCGACGTGCACAGCATTGCAACTCGCGAATTTCTGGCAGGACGTGATGCGCGATCTCGAAAAGGGGCGCATTTACATTCCGCTGGAGGAACTGGCCGCGCACGGCCTCGCGGAAGACGACATTGTGCTGCGTCGTTTCGACTCGCGGTATGTTTCGCTGATGAAGGAACTCGTTGCGCGAACGCGGCAACTTTTCGCGGAGGGAATGCCGCTGGCGCGCAGCGTCGATTCCGCATTGCGCGTGGACATTGAAATGTTCAGTCGCGGCGGGCTTGCGGTGCTCGATGCCATCGAAACTGCTGGATACAACACGCTGGAGCACAGGCCGTCGATCTCGAAAACGAAACAGTTTTCCTTGCTCGTGCGCGCCCTTGCCCTTCGGCTGTTTTCATCTACACGGCCGTCGG
>PMOP01000162.1 GCA_003161495.1 Acidobacteriota bacterium
GGACGCTGGGGCGTCAACTATGTTTATGGTACCAGTGGCGTGCTGCGCGCGTTGGAAACTGTAGGACTGACCGCGCGGGGCTATTGCCAGCGCGCAGTGGGATGGCTGCGCTCGGTGCAAAATTCCGATGGCGGCTTTGGCGAATCCATCGCTTCCTACTACGATCCATCGCTCAAAGGCAAGGGATCGAGCACCGCATCGCAGACCGCCTGGGGACTCATCGGATTGCTGGCCGCCACCGAAATCGAAGATCCGGCCATCGCGCGGGCTGTGAATCATCTGGTGGAGCAACAGCAGACGGACGGATCCTGGGCCGAGAAGGAATTTACGGGCACGGGATTTCCCTGTGTTTTCTATTTGAAATATCATTTGTACCGCAATTATTTTCCATTGTACGCGTTGGCGCGCTATCGCAACATGGCTGGCGCGGTAAGTCAGTTTCGCGGATTGATGCTGCAGCCGCAGGAATTCCAGCGGCAAGATTCCAGGAGAGTGAATTGAGATATCCCATCAAGATGACCGCGAACCTTGCGAAGTATGTGGCCGGCCAGCGTTTTCGCGGCACCAAGAAATTTCCCATGGTCATGATGCTGGAGCCGTTGCACGCCTGCAATTTGACCTGCACGGGCTGCGGGCGCATCCGTGAGTACAAGTCTACTATTAACGAGATTATGACCGTGGAGCAATGCCTTGCGGCGTCGGATGAATGCGGTGCGCCGATCGTCTCCATTTGCGGCGGCGAGCCCATGATCTATCCGGAGATCGGGAAACTGGCCAAGGGGATTCTGGATCGCGGGCGGCACATTATTCTTTGCACCAACGGCATGTTCATCCGCAAACGCCTGCACGAGTTCAAGCCCACTTCCAGCTTTTTCTTCAACGTGCATCTGGACGGGCTGGAGAAAACGCATGACCTGTGCGTCGAGCGCGACGGCGTGTTCCGCGAAGCCATCGAGGGAATCAAGGCTGCCAAGGCCGCGGGATTCCTGGTCTGCTCCAACACCACGATTTACAAGGAGACCGACCTGAACGAAATCGCCGATTTGTACTCCTACCTGGACACGCTGGGCGTGGATGGTTACATGCTGGCGCCGGCCTACGGCTACTCGGCCGTGCAGACCTCGGAGATCTTCATGAAGCGCGAGGACATTCGTGAAAAATTCCGCGAAGCCACCTCGCTGTTAGATAAATATAATATGATGGTCTCGCCAATCTATCTCGATTTTCTGAAGGGCGGACGCGAGCTGGAATGCACCGCCTGGGGCACGCCCACGTACAACCCGCGCGGTTGGAAGGGCCCCTGCTACGTGATCACCGACAATCACTATGCGTCTTACCAGGAGATGATCGACCAGACTCCCTGGGAAAAATACGGACCGGGGAACGATCCGCGCTGCACCGATTGCATGATGCACGTGGGATTTGAAACCACTCCGGTGCTGGGCGCCAAGCGCCAGTTGGGCGATACCTGGACCATGCTCAAATGGCAGTTTGGCGGGCACATGGGCGGCAATCCCGATCGCAGTGCTTCCAAGGAGCCGCCAACTAACGGGCATTCGGGCGGGCATTCCGGCGGAGGCGCCACGCTGATGCCGCCACCTCCGTCCAACGCGGATTTAGTGTCTTCGGACGGAAGACTGCGAGTATTGTGAAAACGCTGGTCACCGGAGCGACGGGTTTTCTGGGCAGCCACGTGGCGCGCGCCTTGCTGGCACGCGGTGAAGATGTGCGTGTGCTGGTGCGCCCGTCCAGCGATCTGCGTGCGCTTGAAGGGCTTGCCGCCGAGCGCGTGCAAGGAGATTTGAGGGACCGCGCGTCGCTGGATCGCGCCATGCACGATGTGCGGCGCGTATATCACGTTGCCGCCGACTACCGGCTATGGGCCCGTGACCCGCGGGAGATTCATGAATCGAATGTAACGGGGACCAGAAACCTGTTGGACTCGGCACGCAGCGCAGGGGTCGAAAAATTCATCTATACAAGTACTGTGGCGACGGTTGCCGTTCCGCGCGAAGGCACTTTGCCCAACGAGGAGACGCAATCGTCCGTCGGCGAAATGATTGGCGAATACAAGCGCTCAAAGTTTGAAGCCGAACAGGTCGCTTTGCAGGCCGCGGAGGCGGGACAGCCGGTGGTGATCGTTAATCCCACGACGCCCGTTGGTCCGGGGGATTGGAAGCCGACGCCGACGGGAAAGATCATTGTCGATTTTCTCAACGGGCGAATGCCCGGCTACGTGGATACTGGATTGAACTTTGTTCCCGTGGAAGACTGCGCGCACGGGCATTTGCTGGCTGCTGAAAAGGGACGAGTGGGCCAGCGTTACATTTTGGGTGGACGCAACCTGACGCTGAAACAAATGCTGGACATGCTGGCCGCGGCCAGCGGGCGGCTCGCGCCGCGCTGGAAATTTCCCCATGTTTTAGCCTATGCTGCTGGGTTCGTGGATTCGGGCGTCTCGCGCCTTCTGGGCCGCGAGCCGCAGATTCCACTGGATGGCGTGCGCATGGCGCGGCACAAGATGTTTGTCGATTCGTCGAAGGCGGAGCGCGAACTCGGATTTGCGCCCGGGCCGGTTGAGGCCGCCATCGAACGCGCGGCCGCGTGGTATGAGGCAAATGGTTATGTCGTCGCGGGACGCACACCGGCAGTTGCCGGCGCGCGCGCGGCTTAAGTGAGTGCCGGGGATCATGAAAATATTGGTTACGTTCGCGGTGCAAGCGGAATTTGCGCCGTGGCAGCGCCGCAGAAATTTTATGCGGCTGCCCGGAGAATGGCCGGTGTTTGAAGCCATGTTCGGTAACGCGCGAGTTCGGGTCGTACTCACAGGCATGGGGCGGGAACACGCCCTGAAGGCCGCGAAGATGTCTTTCACCTACAAACCGGATATTTGCATTTCGAGCGGCCTCGCAGGGTCCCTGCGCAGCGGGTACCGTCCGGGAGACATTCTGGCCGCGCGTCTGGTCAGTGAAGTGGGAGAACCCGTGGCCGTGGCCAGCCATCGCGAACTGCTTTCCACCGCTGTGGATTGCGGGGCGCGGCAAATTGAGCGCATGGCAAGTTCCAGGACGGTTGTGGGGCGTGCACAGGACAAGCGGCAATTGGGCACTCAGGCGGAAGCCGTGGAGATGGAAAGCTACACGATCCTGGCGGAAGCGGCGCGCTGCGGCGTGCCGGCCGTCGCCGTTCGCGCGATCAGCGACCAGGTGGATTTCGACATGCCATACGATTTTGAACGCGCGCGCAACGCCCAGGGCGGCATTCGAGTGATGGGAGTTTTGACGCAGGTGTTGCGCAGTCCTGCCGGGGTGCCGGCTCTTTTAAAGTTGGCGCATGATTCCAGGTTTGCGTCCCGGCGTCTGGCCGACTTTTTGGACGCTTTTGCGGGAACCATGGCCGACCGCCTGATTCCCGTCGAACAGGATTCGGTGGCAGCCATATGAGCCAGCCGGGTATTGTCCTTGAGCCATCACGGGTCGCGCATGCGGTGCCGGCCACCATGCGCGCAGCGGTGTACCGCGGCAAGGGAAAAGTGCATGTGGAAACCGTTCCCGTGCCGGCCATCGAGGCGGGAGAAGTACTGATTCGGGTGGCGGCCTGCGGAATCTGCGGCACCGACCTGAAGAAAATTGAATACGGATTTGTGGCCGCGCCACAGATTTTCGGGCACGAAGTTTCCGGAACGGTCGTGGCGGTTGGCCCGGGAGTCAGCAAGTGGAAGCTGGGTGACCGGGTCATGAGCTTTCATCACGTTCCCTGCGGCTCATGCTTTTATTGCGACCGGCGCTTGTTTTCGCAGTGTCCGGGCTACAAGAAAGTCGGTCTTACGGCGGGCTTCGATCCCAACGGCGGTGGATTTGCGCAGTACGTGCGCGCTATGCCCTGGGTGGCTGAGCGTGGCATGGTTGCCGTGCCAGAGGACATTAGTTTTGATGAAGCATCGTTTATCGAGCCGGTGAACACCTGCATTAAAGCCGTGGAAAAGGCTCGCGTGGCCTCGGGTGAAACTGCCGTGGTGATGGGACTGGGGCCCATCGGGCTGCTTCTGGCCATGCTCTCCAAGCTGGAAGGCGCAAGCGTGATTGGCAGCGATCCTATGCCGGAGCGGCGCGCAAAGAGTATTTCGCTCGGCATCGATCATGCGGTGGACCCGCGCGAGGGCCGCCTCGCGGAAGAAATTAAGTTGCGCACCGAAGGCCGCGGCGCGGATGTGGTTCTGGTCGCCGTGCCGATTCCCTCGGCACTGAAGGATGCGCTGAGTTTGGCACGGCCAGGGGGCCGCGTGCTGCTCTTCGCGCAGAACGATCCGCAGATGAAGATTGAATTTCCGGCGGCGGCGGTGGGCGTCGAGGAAAAAGAAATTTTGGGCAGCTACAGCGCCGCGATGGACAGGGCAAATCAGGCCGCGCGGCTAATTTTTACGCACGAGTTGCCTGTGAAGAGTTTGATAACTCATAGTTTTTCATTGGAAGATATGGACCGGGCGCTGAAGCTGGCGGCTCGTCCCGTTGGTGATTCTCTAAAAGTGGTGATTCATCCTTGAATAGAAGCGAAAGTAATGGCCGAAAAAACGGCCACATGACCGCTGCCATTTTATATGGAAGCGAGAATCTGAAGATCGAGAGCGTGGACATCCCCAGGCTCGCGGCGGATGAGGCGCTGATTCGCGTAAAAGTAGCCTTGACCTGCGGGACGGATTTGAAAGTCTGGAAGCGGGGATACCACGCGCGGATGATTACAACGCCGGCGGTCTTCGGACACGAGCTCTCCGGGGTCGTCGAATCTCTGGGTTCCGATGTGAATGGCGGATTGAAGGTCGGCGCGCGCGTCGTTCCCTCGAATTCCGCTCCGTGCAATGTCTGCCTGTTTTGCCGCAAGGGGCAGAGCAATCTTTGCGAGGACCTGCTATTCAACAACGGCGCCTATGCGGAGTACATCCGCATCCCGGGACGGATCGTGCGGCAGAACATGCTGGTGATCCCCGAGCACGTATCCTTTCAGGATGCTGCAATGGTTGAGCCGCTGGCTTGCGTGCTTCGCGGAATTCACGAGACCGGTATTCAACCGGGTGAAACGACTGTGGTCATCGGTTGCGGCCCCATCGGATTGAAATTTATTCGCGTGCTGTCCAGCCGCGGCGTCAACGTGATTGCCCTGGGAAAGCGCCCGAATCAAATTCGCTCGGCGGAAAAATTCGGCGCGCGGGCGGCGTTTATCGCCCCGGACCTGAGCGATGCGGCGCAGACCGTGCGGAACCTGACCGAAGGCGGACGCGGCGCCGATTCCGTGATCGAAGCAGTGGGCACGGCGCAGACCTGGGAATGGGCGCTGCAAATGGTGCGGCGCGGCGGCACCGTCAATCTTTTTGGAGGCTGTCCCCGCGGCACGCAGATCGCCGTGGATCCCAACTCGCTGCACTATTCCGAGATTACTATTAAGTCAACATTCCATCACACACCTCGGTTCATACGGGAAGCGCTCGATAGCGTCGCGCGTGGCGAAATCCGCTCGACGGATTTCGTGAACGCGGAAATTCCGCTTACCGAACTTCCCAGGATGTTCGAGCACATGAAGTATCGCAACGGCGAAATGAAGGTCGCGGTGATTCCGTAAGACACCAGTAGTACATGCTTCAGCCTGCGGGGTTTGCCATGAGCAGGCTTAAAACCCGCAGGCTGAAGCCGGCGCCACGAAACCCCCGTACTATGCAAATACCCGCTGAACTCGAAATAGCACGAGGGCTGCCGCCGTCCGGATGCACGGTTGCGGAGGCCGAGCGCTACACTTGCCAGTTGGCCACTAGTCACTACGAAAATTTCAATGTGGTTTCCTGGCTCTTGCCGCGCCGCTTGCACCAGCACTTTTACAATCTGTACGCCTACTGCCGCTGGGCAGACGATCTAGGGGACGAGATTTCCGATCCGCAAAAAGCCCTGGCGCTCTTGAACGAATGGGACCAGGAATTGCGCGATTGTTACGCGGGGGAAGCTTCGCATCCCGTTTTTATCGCGTTGCACCGGACGATCACCGCACTCGATATTCCCATCGAGCCGTTTTCCGATCTCCTCATTGCTTTTCGACACGATCAGACTGCGTGGCGTTACGCCACCTGGAACGATGTTTACGATTATTGCCGCTATTCGGCGAATCCTGTGGGGCGGTTGGTTCTCTATCTCTGCGGCTATCGCGATGCGCAACGCCAGCGGCTTTCCGACGCTACCTGTACGGCTCTACAGCTGGCGAATTTTTGGCAGGACGTGACGCGCGACCTTGAGAAGGGGCGCATTTATATTCCGCTGGAGGCGCTGGCCGCGCACGGACTCTCGGAAGAGGACATCGTGCAGCGACGTTTTGATGCACGATACGTTTCTCTGATGAAGGAACTCATCGCGCGGACGCGGCAACTATTTGCGGAGGGGATGCCGCTGGCTCGCAGTGTTGACTCGGCGCTGCGCGTGGACATCGAAATGTTCAGCCGTGGGGGTCTCGCGGTGTTGGATGCCATCGAAGCCATCGGATACAACACGCTGGAGCGCAGGCCCTCGATCGCCAAATCGAAACAGTTTTCCTTGCTGCTTCGCGCGATGGCCTTGCGACTGATTTCTTATACGCAGCCCGCTACGCGCGTTGCGTCCTCCGCTCCGACTAATGCTGGAAAATTGTCCGTTGTTGACGGCGGCAGCGGTGCTCCGGACTTTCACAAGCAACGGCAAGAGAACTTGGGCGAAGTTGCGCGCTCCTATGCGGAGTGCCGGCGCGTTGCGCGAGCCTCGGCCAGCAATTTTTACTACGCATTTTTCATGCTGCCGCAGGCCAAACGCGATGCGCTATGCGCGCTGTATGCCTTCATGCGTCTCGTTGACGACGTTTCCGATACGGTGGGCGGCGCGGCGGACAAGCAGCGCGGTCTGGCACGCTGGCGAGCGGTTCTCGATGCGGCCGCGGCAGGCGACGTTTCCGGCCACGCCATTCTTCCCGCGTTCGCGGACACCATCGAGTGTTTCCATATTCCGCCGCGCTATTTTCACGATTTAATTTCCGGCGCGGAAATGGATTTGACGGTCGGCGACTACCCGACGTTCGATCGCCTGCGCGAATACTGCTACCGCGTGGCCGGCACCGTGGGCCTAACCTGCCTGCACGTGTTTGGGTTTGATGATCCGCACGCGCCGGACCTGGCCGAAAAATTGGGCATCGCATTTCAGCTGACCAACATCCTGCGCGACGTTCGCGCCGATTACGAAATGGGCCGCGTGTATCTTCCTCAGGAAGATCTGGCGCAATTCGGCGTCCGCCCGGAAGCGCTCGGCCGGGGCCCGCTCACGCCGGAAATGCGCGGCCTGCTGGAATTTGAAGCCGCGCGCGCCTGGGAATTTTATCGCGAAGGCGTGCAGCTCGTTCCGCGCGTTCATGCGGATGCGCGCGCCGCGTTGTGGGCGCTGGTGCGAATTTACAGCAGCCTGCTCCGCCGAATCGACGCGCGCGGGTATGATGTTTTCTCCGAACGCGTGCGGCTGAGCGTTCCCGAAAAAACGGGAATCCTGCTGCGCGCCCGGCTGGGCTGGTACTCCCAAAATAATGTCCTCGAAGAGCGTGATGGTGATCGGCGGCGGCCTGGCGGGACTTTCCTCGGCCGTCGCGCTGGCTGAGGCCGGCCTGCGCGTGCGTTTGCTCGAAAAGCGGCCCCACCTTGGGGGCCGTGCGGCGTCATACGTGTTGCCTGGCGGCGAGCACATCGACAACTGCCAGCACGT
>PMOP01000500.1 GCA_003161495.1 Acidobacteriota bacterium
GGACTCGCCTGCGTCGTGATGTTTCAGACGCACTGCTACGATTCCTGGCTTGGCGGCGCCGCCCGTGATGGTTTATTCACCAGGATGTCGCAACTCGGCGGAACGCTCCCCGCGCCGCTCTTTCTTTTTCTAGCCGGCATCTCCTTCGCGCTGGTCACGGACAAGCTTCGACAGAAAGGCGTGTCGGCCGACGAAATCGCGCGCACAACAATTTTGCGCGGCGGTGAAATATTTCTTCTCGGCCTGCTTTTCCGGCTGCAGGAATTTCTGCTTGGCCAGCCCCGTGCGCAGTGGACGGATCTGCTGCGCGTGGACGTGCTGAACGTGATCGGCGTGTCCCTCGTGATGATGGGCGTAGCTTGCCGAATTGCTGCGGCCGGAGGCGCAATCAACCCGAAGCAATTGCGGCGTGCGACCATTGTGACAGCGATTATTTGCGCGGCCGCCATTGCGGTTTTTACTCCGCCACTGTGGACCAGTTGGCGTCCGCACTCGCTGGCCTGGTGGCTCGAGTCTTATATCGACGGGGTACACACATTTGGAAAGCCGCAACCCTGGCTGTTTCCAATTTTTCCGTGGGCTGGCTTTGCGTTTGTAGGATTGGCGGCTGGATCTCTCCTGTTGTCCGAATGGGCGCGAAAAAACGAAGCGCTTGCGATTGCGTACGCTGGAGTGAGCGGGGTTGTGTTCATCGCACTGGGACTGTGGCTGGATGGGCGTCACGTGCGATTTTATAGCGCATACGATTTTTGGCACACCAGTCCAAATTTCTTCCTGATTCGCGCGGGCATCGTGTTGGTTGTTCTCTTTTTGGGTTACGCCTGGTGCCGCTGGGGTGCCGGGGAGTGGGGCTTTAGTCCTCTGATCGAAATGGGCAAATGCTCGTTGCTGATTTATTGGGTCCACTTCGAGTTCGTTTACGGCGGGCTTTCCATCGTGCACCGGCACCGCTCGGGCATTGGGACGGCCACGTTGGGGTTGATCGCAATTTTTGTCGGGATGACTGCGCTCGCGACGGTTCGCAACCGGTTTCCAAAGTGGAAGCCGCAAATGGCGGCGGCATTTCGGGGAGTGGCGCGGACTTGAATTTCAGTAGCGCAGGCTTCAGCCTGGGGGTTTTTGTTACGAACTATTGCGCTACGAGGGCCAAAATCCACAGGCTGAAGCCCGTGCTACTTGGTGGATTTCGCCGTGTCTGGGAGTTTGAAGATCAGTTCGCCAGGGCGGGCGAGGCCCATTTCTTCCCGTGCGATGCGTTCGATGGACTTGGGATCGGACTTCAGCGAGTTGACCTGCTCGGCCAAAGATTTGTTTTCGTCATTTACCCTGCCGATTTGATCGCGGATCTGTTCGATTTCCTTTTGCGTGCGGCGCATGGCCAGGAATCCGTGCGGGCCGAAAACGTCATGCACCAGCAGGGCAAACAGCGCGAAGGCCAGAATTTGGCGCGCGTTTCGCCGCAAGTACGCCGCGACCTCGCTCGGAGAAATTTCGCGAATTTGTTTCAGCGTCATCATGCCTTCGCTTCCTGCGCGGAGTCCATTACCCAGGCCTGCGTTCCGTTTGCGATTTTCGACGACTCTTCGAGCGTTGCGGCCTCGGTATAAACCCGCATGACCGGCTCCGTGCCGGAAAGCCGCAGCAGGACCCACGATCCGTCGTCGAACTCCATCTTCAGGCCATCGGTGCGGTCGATGTTCTTGACGTGGCGTCCCAAAAAAGTGGGGAAGTCCGCTTTCAAGCGATTCACCGCTCGTAATTTTACATCTTCGGGCAAGTGAAGATTCGCGCGTTGTGGCCAGAATTCCTGTCCTACGCGCTTAAAAAGCGCGCGCAACTGTTCCATGAGCGAAACGCGCCGCACGGCGATTATCTCCGCCACAAGCAAGCAGGCGAGGATGCCGTCCTTTTCGGGGACGTGGCCGCGGATCGTCATTCCCGCGCTTTCTTCTCCGCCCATCGCGATCTTGTCCTGCTCGATCAGTTCGCCGATGTATTTAAATCCCACCGGAGTTTGAATCACCGTCGTCCCGTGAAAGCGGGCGACCGCGTCCAGCAGGTGCGAAGTGGCCACGCTGCGCGCCGCCGGCATTTTCCATCCGCGCGTTTCGGCGAGGTAATCGTAAACGAGTCCAAGGGTGTGATTCGGCTGCATCCACGTTCCGTCGGAATCGATAATGCCGAAGCGGTCGGCGTCGCCGTCTGCCGCGAGTCCAACCGCGGCTTTCTTCGCGAGCACGGCGTCGCGCAAGGGTTTCAGATTTTCTTCAGAGACATCCGGCCCCGAGCCGTCGAAGAGCACGTCCCGCTCCGTGCGCAATGCCTGCACTTCGACGCCGTGCATGGAGAGCGCCCGGTCCAGGTATCCGGCGCTGCATCCATGCAGCGCGTCGGCCACTACGCTCAATTTCGCATCGCCGAGCGCCTTGAAATTCACGAGCTGCGCAATGCGATCGAGATAGAAATTTCGCGGATCGATTTTCTCGAATGGCTTGTCATTCGGCTTGGCGGGCGCGCGTTCCCGGAGTTTGGCGGCGCGCGCTTCGATGTCGTGAGTGACTTCAGGAAGCGCGGGCCCGCCATCGGGACCGGTGAATTTCAGGCCTTGATACTCTGCCGGATTGTGGCTGGCCGTAAAATTGATGGCGCCATCCACTTTGCGGCGCAGAATTTCGTATGCGATCACCGGAGTGGGAGTCGGCCCGTCGCACAGCAGGACGCGAACACCCTGCTCGCGAAGAATTTCCGCGGCCGTGTGCGTAAATTCCTCGGCAAAAAAGCGCGTGTCGTGTCCGACAATCAATGTCGGATTCGCGTTGCGGCTCCGCACATGCTCCGCGATTGCCGCCGCGGCCAGGCGAACGTTCGCGAACGTAAAATCGTCCGCGATGATCGCGCGCCAGCCCGAAGTTCCGAATTTGATCGTTGCCGTCATTTATTTTTGGGCTGCAACTTCAGGCCGGAGCCATTCGTGAGTAGAATGCTTCCGGCCTCGGGCAGGTATTGTAGCCTGTCGTGCAAGCGCGGGACATACCGGAAATACGGCGGGCGAGAAAGAGTAACGGGGCCGGAGGATTCGTTGACGGATAAATATGTTGTTCTGGTGACATGCGGGAGCGCCCTGGAAGCGAGGCGCATCGCTCGGGCTGTGGTGGATGCTCGCCTGGCGGCGTGCGTAAACATCCTCCCAGGCACGGTGACTTCCATTTATCGCTGGAAAGGGAAAGTGGAGACGGCTCGGGAAAAATTGCTGCTCATCAAGACTTCTCGAAAGCGCTTGGCGAAGCTGCAAGCCGCCGTCGAGCGGCTTCACTCTTACGACGTGCCTGAATTTATTGCTCTGCCGATCGTCGCGGGATCGCGCGGATACCTTGCGTGGCTTGAAGGGGTCTTGTAGGACGGGCTTCAGCCTGTCTGGTTTTGACTTTCGTGACGCATCCGAAAACCGACAGGCTGAAGCCCGTCCTACTTAAATCAAATCTTCCGCAGCGCCTGATCGAGATCGTTGATCAAGTCTTCCACATCTTCAATTCCGACGGAGATGCGGATCAGTCCGTCGGTAATGCCGATGCGTTGGCGAACTTCCGCAGGGACCGAGGCGTGCGTCATGGTCGCCGGATGCGAGATGAGCGTTTCCACTCCTCCCAGGCTTTCCGCCAGTGAGCAGATTTTCAGATGGTTCAGAACGGTGCGCGCGTTTTCCATTGTCACGACATCAAAGGAAATCATGGCGCCGAATCCGCGTTGCTGGCGAACGGCCACGTCATGTTGAGGATGCGAAGGCAGCCCGGGATACAGGACGCTCTTCACACGAGGATGGTCTTCGAGGAAACGCGCCACCGCGCGGCCGTTGGCGTCGTGCTGCTTCATGCGCACGGCCAGCGTCTTGATTCCGCGCGACACGAGGAAGCAATCCATCGGGGCGAGGCCCGCTCCCGTGGACCGCTGCAGAAAATAGATTTTTTCCGCGTCAGCGGGGCGCGTCAGAATCACGGACCCGCCCACGGCATCGCTGTGCCCGTTCAAATATTTTGTCATCGAGTGGACGACGATATGCGCCCCCAGAGCGATTGGCGATTGAAAGTACGGGCTCAGAAAAGTGTTGTCGACGACGAGCGTGGCGTTGCGTGCCGAAGCGATCCTGGCAATTGCCGCGATGTCGGTGACGCGCATCGTTGGATTCGTTGGCGTCTCGATGTAAATCATTTTCGTGGTGGGCTTGATCGCTCGCTCCACGCTCTCAGGCGAAGAGGTGTCGACGAAACTGAATTCCAGCCCCCATTGCACCAGGAACTGCGTCGTGAGGCGGATGACGCCGCCGTAGACCGCCTCTGAAATAATGGCGTGGTCGCCCGGACGCAACAGCCGGAAGACCGAATCGATGGCGGCCATGCCGGAAGTAAAGACAAACGCCGCGCTGCCGCCTTCCAGTTTCGCCACGGTCCGCTCAAGGGCGCGGCGATTGGGATGCGCGGTCCGCGCATAGTCGTAGCCCTTGTTTTTTCCCAGCTCTTCCTGGACGTAAGTCGAGGTTTGATAAATTGGCGCGACGATCGCGCCAGTGGCAGGGTCGGGCTCCTGCCCCACATGAATGGCATCGGTTGCGAATCCCATGAAAAAATCTCCTTGGTGTAGGCCGCGGTGGCTTGCCGTTGGTGCGCGGAATGCGTTGCGAATCGAAAGTAGCTCAGGACCGCGGCTGAGTCAATGCAGTGGGCTTGCGCAATCCGGCAAAAAGGGCAAAAATGTGGCATCCCATATGCGTGTTAGTTTTGATCTACGGGTCCCGCGAATAGTGAACGATGCGTCGAGTGGCGTCAAGGCTTCGCTCTACCTCATCTCGTTTCTGATTCTGTTCCTGGCAGTGGCCGCGAATGGGCAGGATAAAAATGCCGACGCAAAAGCCAGGGCGGACGCTGATGCCAAGGACGTGCGGCTGACGATCGTCGTGACCGGCGGAGAGGACAAGAAACCCATAGACAGCGCCAGCGTTTACGTCCGATACGTCGAGGAGCACAAGCACGGCAAAGACAAGAAAATCGAAATGAATTTAAAAACCAATCAATTGGGAGTCTGCCACGTGCCGGTGATTCCGCCGGGGAAATTTGTTATTCAAGTAATTGCCGATGGTTGGAAGACGTATGGCGAGTATTACGACGTGAACCAGATAGAGCAGACCATCAACATCACGCTCGTGCGCCCCCCCAAATGGTACTAAAAAGCCCGCCAGTTTTTATTTACTCTTAGCAGGTTCAGGCAAATTAATTTTATGTTTTTGGCGTGTTCCGTGCACAAATAAGCCTTAAGATTTTTTGTTGCGCATGAATTTATGAAAAAATGCTTCATCTTTGTGCAAACCGTATCAAGCTCAATGTTTTTCAGGGCGTAAGCGTTTTTGATTCTCCTTTTCCACATACTTTTCAACAAAACTGTTGAAAACTTCGCGCGCCCCATCGAATGGCATTCCTTTGATTCTGCACAGGCGTGGTGTTAGATTAGCAGCCTGGGGAACATCTCTCGGTTTTGGGCGAATGGAAGAAAAACCATACAAAGGATTTGTAATCTGGCACCTGCTGTGGAGCAACCTCGGCGTGCGCCCGTTGCGTTCCGCGCTGAGCGTGCTGGCGCTCGCTCTTCAGGTCTTTCTCGTTCTGTTGATTGCGGGACTTACGACCGGCGCGCTGGCCGACTGGCGCACGCGCGTCGAAGGAGTTGGCGCCGACATCATCGTGCAGCCGCCGAATTCCTCGATTTTTTTCGCTTTTTCCAGCGCCGTCATGCCCGAGTCGCTTGCGGAGAAAATCGCCGGCTTGCCCTCAGTCGATGAAGTCGCGCCGGTGTTGATCGTAGTCGATCAGAAAAATTTGGGAGTGGTCTACGGCATTGATTACGAACGTTTTGTCGGGCTCAGCAACGGCTTCACGTTTCTTTCAGGCGGAGCGTTCCAGCAACCGGACCAGGCCATCGCGGACGATCTCGCGGCGCAGTCACGCAAGTTGCGCGTGGGGCAAAAGGCGCTTCTGCTCGGCCATGAATTTACGATTTCCGGCATCGTCGTTCACGGCAAGGGCGCGCGCTTTTTCATTCCGATCAAGACGGCGCAGGACATTGCGGGCGCAAGTGGCCGCGTCTCTATGATCTACGTGCGCAGCAAGGGCGATACCGAGGCAGCGCGAAACGAACTGGTGAAGCTGATTCCCACTTTCAAAATTCGTTCCATGGCGGAGTACAGCACGCTCATGAGTTCCTCCAACTTGCCGGAACTAAAACCATTTATGCACACGTTTCTCACGCTCGGAGTGGTGATCAGTTTTCTGGTCGTGCTCCTGACCATGCATACGATGGTCTTTGAGCGCACGCGCGACATCGGCGTTCTCCGGGCGCTTGGATCCTCCCGTTTGGAAGTTTGCTGGATGATTTTGGGCGAGACGCTGGTGATGGTTGGGCTGGGCGTGGTCTTCGGATTGCTCTGCACCTACAGCATCGTAGCGATTTTGCACCGCACGTCGCCCACGCTCCAAATTGCCATCGAGGGCGGATGGATTTTCCGCGCCATCCTGCTGACGATTGGCGGCGCGATCGCCGGCGCGGTGTATCCCGCTCTGCGTGCCGCGCGAAACGATCCCGTGGACGCGCTGGCCTACGAATAATCTGCAATTTTTATATTCCATGAAATAGTTTTTCACCGATATTCGCCACATCGCGGAAATCTTATTGCGTCTCGGCTCCTAAGTCTGATACAACCAGCGCGGGCCGCCTGTCGGACACTTTTGCATATGGAGATTTATCTCTACACGGAACCAGGGTGTGGTGCGTGTATCGAGGCCAAGAGCTTTCTGAACTCGCGTGGCATCTCCTTTGAGGAACGCGACGTTCGCGCCAATCCCGAACATTTGCGGATTCTGACCGACGAGCTGGACAGTTGCACGTTGCCGACGCTGGTGGCGGGCGACGAGATCATTTGCGGTTTTGACGTGGAGATGTACCAGCGCCTTTCCTCAGCGATTCCTCTCAAAATCAGATTTCCATCGGACGACGGCGAATTATGAAAGTCCACCGGGCGCCGGGCGTTGTTTAAGAAAAATTCGGGAGATTACCAACGCTCGTGCTTGAAGTAGAGTACTCCGAGAGCCGGGATACGGAGTTGGATTGAATAGGGGTGATTGTTCCAGGCAATGGCTTCGGCATGCACGCCGCCCAGGTTGCCCACGTTGGTTCCGCCGTATTTCTCCGCGTCCGTATTCATGATCTCGCGGTAAAAGCCCGGCTCGGGCACGCCCACGCGATGCGTTTCCCGCTGGACCGGTGTGAAATTGGCAACCACGACAATGAAATCGCCCTGATCTTTCGCGCGTCGCAGGAAAGATAAGACGCTCGAATCCGCGTCCGTGCAATCGATCCATTCAAATCCATGCCAATCAAAATCCACCTGGTGCAGGGAAGGCTCATTGCGGTAGATTGCGTTCAGGTCCGCTGCAAGGGTTTGCAGGCCGCGGTGTGATTCATATTCGAGTAAGTGCCATTCCAGGCTGCTTTCCGCGTTCCATTCCGTTCTTTGGCCAAATTCTCCGCCCATGAACATCAGCTTCTTGCCTGGATGCGCGGTTAGGTATCCGTTGAACAGGCGCATGTTCGCGAATTGCTGCCATAAATCGCCGGGCATTTTATTGATCAGCGAGGATTTCCCATGAACGACTTCATCATGCGATAGCGGCAGCACAAAATTTTCCGTGAAGGCGTACAGCATCGAAAAAGTCATCCGGTTGTGGTGATATTTTCTGTAGACCGGATCCACCGCGAAGTAACTGAGCGTGTCGTTCATCCACCCCATATTCCATTTCAAGCTGAAGCCCAGTCCTCCGAGGTAAGTAGGGCGGGAAACCATCGGCCAGGACGTGGATTCTTCCGCGATGGTCAGCACGCCGGGATGGCGCGCATACACCACTTCGTTCAAGCGCTTAATGAATGCGATGGCCGCGAGATTCTCGCGCCCCCCAAATTCATTGGGGATCCATTCGCCTTCGCGGCGCGAATAATCCAGATAAAGCATGGACGCCACCGCGTCCACGCGCAATCCGTCGATGTGGTACTTATCAAGCCAGAAAACCGCATTGGAGATCAGAAAATTCTGAACTTCGTTCCGGCCATAATTGAAAACCAAGGTTCCCCAGTCCGGGTGACGGCCCTGGCGCGGGTCGGCGTGCTCATATAAATGAGTGCCGTCAAACTCGCCGAGTCCGTGGCCATCGCTCGGGAAGTGCGCCGGAGTCCAATCCAGGATCACGCCGATCCCGGCCTGATGAAACCTGTCCACAAATGCCATGAAATCTTCGGGTTTGCCGAACCGGCTGGTGGCGGCGAAATATCCAAGGGTCTGGTATCCCCAAGAGCCGTCGAACGGGTGTTCCATCACCGGCATGAGTTCCACGTGCGTATAGCCCATCCGCTTCAAATAAGGAATGAGTTGGTCGGCCAGCTCGCTGTACGTTAGCCAGCGGTCGCCATCTTCCATCACGCGGCGCCAGGAACCCAGATGAACTTCGTAAATCGAAATGGGTGAGGACAACCAATCATTCCTCGAACGCCATTCTATCCAGCCCGAATCGTTCCATTGATGATGGTCCAGGCGGGCAACGATCGAGCCGGTCTTGGGCCTGAGTTCCGATCGGAATCCGTAGGGATCGCTTTTCAATAACGGCGGTCCTCCGGACATCGGCCGAATTTCGTACTTGTAGACGGCGCCCTCGGCAAGTCCCGGCACAAATAATTCCCACACTCCAGACGGCCCGCGATTCCGCATGGAGTTAACGCGGCCGTCCCACTGATTGAAATCTCCCACAACGCTCACGCGCATCGCGTTGGGAGCCCACACTCCGAACTGCACTCCCGCTATCCCGTTTACGACCGCGGGATGCGCGCCCATCTTTTCGTATTTCTGGTAATGCGTCCCTTCGCCCATCAAATACAAGTCAAAATCGGAAAGCAGCGGAGGAAAGGCGTACGTGTCATAGACCTCTCGCGACGGCTGGCCTTCTTCCATGACCCTCCACCGGTAGTGGTCGGGTGCCATCGGCAAGTGGGGATAGAGCGGCAAATCAGCCTCGAACAAACCTTCGGGGGAGATGCGCCTTGCGGGAATTGGCTCGGTCCGGTCCTCTAAGAGCAGGGAGACCTGCGTCGCCTTGGGGAAAAAGGCGCGTGCTACCAGGCGTTTTTCTTCGCCGTCCTCGACGATATGCGGCCCAAGCAGGCGAAATGGGTCGCGGTTCTCCGCGCGGAGCAACAGCGCGATATCGCGCTCCAACTCGCTTACCGGCTTGGTTTCGGCCGGAGGCGTTCCAGCTGAAGGCTTTGTTACGCTCAATCCGCTATCCCCCTAGGCACTGACGCGGTTCATCCTCGCAATCATTCTATCAGGGTACCGGCATAGAGGAAGGGTTCATTGATAAGCGGTGGCGATACCCAAACGGGTATCCGAGGCCGCAGTACAATTACGCGAGAGAAAATTGATTCCATTCCTGTGCATGGATAAGAAACTGTCGTTCACATAATTTTTAGGCTTCCTCGCCGAAGTTTTGTAACTCCCGTTGAATCAGCATCTTAATTACAGAATCCATATGGCACAAAGCTTGCAATGATTCTTTCTGAATAGGCCCAAATTGCGTCGGAAAGCTATTCCGGCGGCTTAGGGATTAGGATCAGATCTAAAATATGCGAACTCTCAAACTCCTGCTACGCGGCTTAACAAAAGCGTTACTCATGGGCGCAATAACCCTCGTCCTCACCGGCATGCCGGCACACGCGCAGACATCCCTCTCCGGGACCTATAAGTGCGTTACCGTGGAAGTGGATGGCAAACCGCATCGTTGCTCGGCTCCGTCGCTGGAAATGAATTCGGATGGGAGCTACCAGATGCTCGCCGTGCGCGGGACTTACGAAATATTGAGGGGACACTGGCTGGTCCTCTCTGCCGCGAAGAATCACCGCAAGGCTCGTCTGGACGGCAGACAAGAAATTATTTTCGAATTCGTGTCCGGCGGCAAAAAAAGCAAGATTACCTACCGTCGAAAATATCAAAGGCCTCCTGCCTGGGTTTCCGGCTAATACGCCATCTTCGTCAAACAACCGCTTGCCGCGTTTAATTGCACGCGTAGGGTTCGTGTTGACTGGTTGCAACTCGATACAGTATACGGACTGTTGCGCGGCAACGGTACAGTTCAGCAAATCCCATCGATCAGTTCCGGAATGAAACCTCTTGAACAGCTTGTCCTGTATTGACTTACACGTTTCTGCTTGCTCGTAATTTCCAGCCAGATGGTATTCCAGTTGCCTCTTATCCCTTGTATCGCAGCCGAAACGCCAGTGAGTTGTTAGGCCGAACGAGGAATCCAAGGGGGGCAATATGTCAGCAACGATGTCGCACGGTGTGGAAGTCGAAGATTCTGCAGAACAGAAACTGTGGCGCGCCGTGATTGCCACTACCGTTCAAGAATGGGTCAATGGCCCACTGCGCCGAAAGCGCGAAGCCGAGCAGTTCTTGTTCAGCGACAACCGTGATTATCGAACCGTTTGCTATTCGGCGGGAATCAATCCGGAAAATCTGCGAAGCCGACTGGAAAAAATTCGCTCGCGCCAGACAACCGGAGCCCAAACATCCGTTCTGTGCGCCGCCTAAACAAGTAAGGCTCGTTTGACGGAGCACCCCGCTTCCGCTATCATGCCTTCGCGGGGTGGAGCAGCCTGGTAGCTCGTCGGGCTCATAACCCTAAGGTCGTTGGTTCAAATCCAACCCCCGCAACCAAATTTCTTGAAATTGAAAGCCGGGTTTGTCTGCCCGGCATTTTCTTTTGTAGGACCAACGTCGCATTTGACAAGCGAAACTACACCTT
>PMOP01000342.1:0-9031 GCA_003161495.1 Acidobacteriota bacterium
GCGGCGACGATCGAGCTGTGCAACATCCTGCTGGCCGATTCCGCGCACTTGCAGCTGGAGGATTCCTTGAAAGCAACGAGCGGCGGATACAGTAAACACGCGACGCCGTTGCCGCTATACACGCCGGACGATGTCGCTCCGGTGATGAAGGCCATGCGGGAAATTCCGCGCGCCGATCCGTTTACGATTTCGCCGCAATTCACGGTGCGGCCGCACGATGCCGGACACATTCTCGGTTCCACCAGCCTGGAGCTGACCATCACTGAAAATGGCAAGAAAATGGTGGTTCTGTTTTCGGGCGACGTCGGCCGCTATGGCCAGCCCATCCTGAAAAATCCGGAAGCGCCGCCGCGCTGCGACGTGCTGCTGTGCGAATCGACGTACGGGGACCGCGATCATCCCGCGGATTCGCCGGAAGACGCGCTGGCAGAGGTCGTGAATCGTGTTGCCAAACGTGGCGGGCAGATCGTGATCCCGGCGTTCGCCGTGGACCGCACGCAAACGATCATGTACATCATCCGCAAGCTCGAGGACGCGAACCGGATTCCGAGCCTGCCCGTGTACGTGGACAGTCCGATGGCCATCAGCGTGACCGATTTATATTTGCGCCATCACGAGGACCACGACCTGACATTTACGGCGGAGGAAAAGAACGGGAATCCCCTGGACGCGCACAACGTGCATTACATGCGCACGGTCGACGACTCCAAAAAAATCAACGAGGTGCGCACGCCGGCCATCATTATTTCCGCGAGCGGCATGGCTACAGGTGGGCGCGTGCTGCATCACATTGCACGGCTCGCGCCGGACCGCAGGAACGCGATACTCCTCGCCGGATTCCAGGCGGAAGGCACGCGCGGACGGGCGCTTGAAGAAGGCGCGAAAACGGTGCGCATTCACGGAGAAGATATTCCGATCGGCGCGGAAGTCATTAATCTGCGGCAATTTTCCGCGCACGCAGGCCAGAGCGAACTGCTGCGCTGGCTCACGGGGCTTCCCGCACCTCCGCGGCAAACTTATCTAACTCATGGAGAGCCTCAGGCTTCGGCGGCGCTCAAAGAGAAAATCGAAGCGGCGTTTCATTGGCGCGTGGCGTTGCCGCAATATCTCCAGACTGTGGACTTGGGCGCATAGAAACGGACCGGCATTCTTGCGCCGCACGCCGCGAGGCATGCTAGAATCAGCTCACCTGCCCCCTTCGGAGGCGCGATGTTTCTTCGCCGTTTGCCGATTCTCTTTTTATTGCTGGCTATAGGTGTTTTGCGTGGGAACGCGCAAACTTCGCAAAACACGCCGAATCGGCATGCCATCTTCAGCATTGGCGGCAGCGTTCGGGATGGAAGCAATCAACGTTCCATGGAAAGCATTCAAGTGGTTTTGAAGGGGGCCACCGGAACTCCCATCGCCACTACGTTTACGCGCGACGAAGGGGACTTCCAGTTCGACGGACTTCGCGACGGCGACTACACCGTCGAAATCAGGGTAAAGGACTACGAACAGTTCCAGGAACAAGTCTCGCTTAACGGCGCCAGCCGCCTGGGGCTCTCCATTTTTCTCGCCAAGTCCGGGAAGCCGCCAGCGATTCCGGCCATGCAGGAGCTTTCGATTTCCGCGCATCAACTGAGCGTGCCGCACAAAGCCCATGATGAATTTGAAAAGGGCATGGCGCTGATTTATTTGAAATCGGATTACCGCGGGGCCATCACGCAGTTTCAGCTGGCCATCCGGGATTTCCCCACGTATTACGAGGCTTACGCGGAAGTGGGCAGCGCGTATTATCAGTTGCAGGATTTGGGCCATGCCGAGGAAGCGCTGCAAAAATCGGTCGATCTCAGTTCCGGACAGTACGCCGACGCCATGTTTACCCTCGCCGCGATCCTTACCGACACGAAGCGCTACGAAGAAGCCGAGAGCGTGTCGCGCCGTGGAGTTTCCGTCGACGCATCTTCGTGGCGCGGCCCGTTTGAACTGGCGCGCGCGCTGACGGCCCTGAAGAAAACCGATGAAGCGGAAAAGAGCGCGGAAAAATCGCGCGATCTGATGCCGGACAATCCGCCGGTCTACCTGTTGCTGGCGAATATTCACATTCAGCGCAAGGATTATCCCGCGCTCATCAGGGATCTCGACGATTACCTGCGGCTGGCGCCGGTTGGTCCCGAAGCGGATCAAGCACACAAAACGATAGAGCACGTGCAGGCCTTGCTGAATGCGCCCAAAGACGACGCCGACGATGAAGAAGACGATAGCGATGCGGACGAGCCGCAAAAGGACGCCGGCGAGGCTCCTCCGGCCGGCCAAAAAGCGGCGCGCCCAGCCACTGCACCGGATACTTCGGGACTTCCTTCCCTGCCTCCGCCTACGCCTGGAAATCAGTAATTTTTTCCGGGCTGAGGTCCCACTGGGGCCCATTCTTTGTGGACCGGAGTGCGGTTCAATAAATATTTAATAAAGTTGAAACCTGCATGCAGCGCGGTGCGTCTAGTGGCCAAGACCACTCGGGGGGGTAGGAAGTGACCACCAAGCAGCAACCGACCGTTTACTTCCTACCCCTTTTAAATAGATGCGCGCAGGCCTGAATGAAATTTCCGAATAATTTAACTACGTGGTAGCGGTGGCATGACTCTGCGGAACGTGCAGCGGCATGGCGGGAATTTCCGCAAGGTGCAATCCGAGAACGAACATGGGCAAAGGCGCAACACGCCCCCACCGGTTTAGATCCCATCCCGGGCGAATAAAATTAATTTCCGGAACCAGAGCCAACTCCAGAACCGCGCGTGTTTCGCCGCGGTAAAATTGCTGCGGCAATCTCAGAAGCGGATGCGTGCCCCAGTTTTCTCCGTCCGCGGACCCCCAGATGGAAACGTCGACGGATTCCTGCTCGATTTGCTCGCGGATCAGCATGGTGCAATAAAAAGTGCGCGTCGAACTGGCGCGGATGTCGACGGCTTCGCCGTGCCCGTTTTCCTGAAGCAGCGTGCCTGGCGGAATGAGATCGAATTCCATGGCCATTCGGGTTCTCCTCGGATTTCGCGGCGGATTCTAACACAGGAACGGCGTGGGGGTCACGGCAGGCGCGGCCGGTAGCGCAGGCTTCTGCTTGAGCTGGCTCCTCACCGGGATTGCGCACTGCTGTTTGCGAACCTCACGTGCGAACTCTTACGGTTCGCCTGGCAAGGGCCCAAATTCGGGCGGTGGCACTCGGCGTTTGGATGCCGCTTCGTAGGCCGAGGCAATTTTCAAGATGATATCTTCTTTTCCAGGCTCCGCCCGAAAGACGAGCGAAAAGGGCAGACCGGGCGGCGGCAGAGTGACAGGGGTATTGTTGCTGGTCGAAATATATCGTTTTTTATCGGGGCTCAATATGAATGAGGGATCGTAAACCGTTCGCACATATCCCGCAGGAATAAGGACTTCGGTGATCCCTGCAAAAGGTCCCATGCGAAGCTCACCGCGGATGTCATTGGGAGGCTCCGGCTGGCCAGCGAGCCCGATCTTCCCGGGCGGAAGTGAATAATGGAGGCGCACGACGGCGTCGAGGTGGTTCTCATAAATAACTTTCATCTCCACGCGGCGCAGAAGCTCTCGCATCATGATGTGCTCATCGATCCCCTGACGTTCCCCGAGCGAGTTGCGCATGTCTTCCATCTCTTCCCAATTTTTGAATGCCGCCCGTTGATCGTCGCCCCAGAATTTCGACCGCGCATTCAGCGCGGGGAAGTCGATCAGGGTTTCGGTGAATCCGCGTTCTTTCCAGTCAGCCGCACGCCGCGAGGCGTATTGATTGAAGTGAAAAGTGAACGCGTTCGGTTCGATTTCCTCCTCGATTGCGCGAATATTCAAATTTTTGGGGATAGGCGTTCGTCCTTCCGCCAAATCGAGCATGTAATCTATAGGTTTCATGGTGCCCGATCCGAGCGTCTTGCCCGGCGCAAACTCCGTTGGTTTGATTTTCGCGGCGAATTCGGGAAATTGAGGCTGGCCGTCCCGTGTGAGGCGATAAAGAATATCGGGGAAAAATACGGGAACAAGTTGCGCCAAGGCTTGCGTATAGGACGGGTTCAATTTTTTTATGCTGGGATCCTCGGGCCAGAGAGGATCGACGGATTCGACCAGGGTAGCTCCGAGGTAGTCGCCCAGGATGGCCTTAATTTCTTTAGCCGCCGCTTGAGAAATCGGCTCGTCCGCCTGGATGCCCGGGAAAGTCAGCATCGATTCGCGGATGATCCCGATGCGCATCCCGCGCAGCGAACCGCGCGTGCCCGGCGAAACCGCGCTCGCAACGTAGGGCTTATCCGAAACGCTAGATCTCGGAACCGTGGTGAAGATATCGCGAGGGTCGTAATATCCGTTGGCGGGATCCTTAAGTGCATCGAGTACCTTGGCCGCGTCTTTCACCGTGCGGCACATAATTCCCGCGCGATCCAGATAAATATCCGCGCCGATCGAACCGCCGAGAAATGAAATGAGAGATTTGTGGGGCAAGATCAGCGCCACCGCGTTGTGATTGGAAGGACCGCGGCAGGACATACTGGTCTCTTCACAAATGCTGCAGGTCGTGAGGTTTGCGCTCACGGAGACGCCCGAGCCGGAACTGGAACCCAGCGACGCGGCGCGCGTGGTGTCATATACATCGCTCGGATTTCCCGCCCAGGTGCTCCGCTGATACCCCTGGACCGAGACAAAAACTTTTGTGGGCCTGTTTGTGCCTCGCTCCCCGCCGGAGCCTCCGCGAATGGAGGGAACCGGCCGCCCGTTGTATTCCGTATTCGCGGTCTTGGCATAAATGATTGCGCCTTTTGCGCGAAGCTGCGCCACGAGCGTCTGGTCCCGAGCCGGGAAATCAATATCGTAGTTGGCATCCGCGCCGCCCGTGCTGCGAATGTCTTTCACGTCATACGAATCCTTGAATGTGAATGCGACGCAATACATGGGGAGTTTCGCCAGATCGGGATTCCTGCCGTATTGCGCATCCAGCTCGGCTGCGCGCTCGAGCGCATCCGGTTGCTTGCGGAATTCTTCGCAGACGGCCGGCGAGCCGGGCGGGAGCGGTCCGTCGGATGGCCGACGATCGCGATCGCCTTTGCAAGTGACCGAACGCTCGCCGCGGATGTTGAGCGTGCCGAGCGCATTGAGCTGGCCAGCATGGGGAATACCGACCGTCATGCCGTACTGTTGCTGTACGGAGGGATCGGAGGCGGTTGGTTCCATCCTGCCAAACTCTATCGGTAACCCTGCATACTGATCGAAATTGGGTAGCAGAGTGGAGATGGCGACTGTCTCTGTGGGAAACTTGAGAGGTGAGCCGGCGCGAACGACGCCAGGCGCCGACGAGATCGGCGCGCCATCTTTTGTGACCAACACGTCGGCTACGCCATTATAAGCTTTGGCTCGATTGAGATAGAGTTGAACTAATCCTCGGCAGGTGATCTGGCCCGCTCGGATGGCCTGGTGAATGTCGTCGATCGTCGCTTCCTGAAGATGAAAGCGAGATTGCTGCGAATTCGCGGCTCCCGCAGTTGCCAGGATCGCAGCCAGTAGAAAAAATGCACGCATAGCCCTGAACATGGAACCTCCGGAATTTCTGTCGCGGCCGATTTACTTTGTTTCTCCTGGAATTTTGCGGCGGATTCTAACACAGGACAGTCGTGAGGGTCACGGAACTCGCGAATCTGCTGATCGGTGGTGTGCGTCATCCGGATCGGTTACAAGCGGTAACTGGCAAAGCAAAAAGGGCCGGATCGCTCCGGCCCTTTTNNGCATCCACAGCGAGCCATCGGGGGCTTCTTCTATATCGCGGATGCGGTGACCCACCTGCCAGCGTTCGGCGGTCTTGGCGCCGCCATGGCCGTCAAAAATGATGCGGACGAGCGACTTGGTCAGCAGGCCGCTGACGAAGCCGCTGCCATTCCACTGCGGGAAGGTTTGCGTGCCGGTGTAGAACATCAAATTGCCCGGAGCGATCACCGGCGTCCAATAGAGCACCGGAAGCGCAAAGTCGGGCTGTGTGTTGGGTTTGGGAACGGGTACGCCGTTATAGTTGTCGCCAAAGGACACGACGGGCCAGCCATAATTCCGGCCCTTCTCGATAAGGTCCAGCTTGTCGCCGCCCTTCGGACCGTGCTCGACCTCCCACAATTCGCCGGTAGGCGAAAACGCCATGCCATAGGGGGTTCGGTGGCCGCTGGTCCAGGTTTCAGCCGGCGTCAGGTTGGGCCCGGAAAAGGTATAGGTGCTTATCACCGGCGCGGTTTTGGCCGCTTCGGTGTCCTTTGGCGGATCGATCAGGGGAATGGTGGCAGCGCCGGCCTGGCCGAAAAAGGGATTGCCGGGGGCGGGTTTGCCGTCGAGCGTCAGCCGCAGGATTTTGCCTTCGGGCTGGTTTGGATCCTGCGCGGGAGTCATGCGCTGGCGGTCGCCAACCGTGAGGAACAGGTACTGCCCATCGGGTGAGAAGGCGATCTGCGCACCTTCCTGGCCGCCCTTGCCCTTGGGCATCTGGTGCCACAGCACCTCGAAGTTTTCCAGTTTAGCTGTGGTGTCGGCAACGGTCAGCTTGGCGCGGCCCAGTGCCAGGCCGCCGCCATAATCACCCGGCTCGGCATAGGTGAGATAGATACTGTGATCGGTGGCGTAATGGGGCGAAAGAAAGACGCCCAGCATGCCGTTCTGGCCCTGCCAATAGACTGCGGGCGTATTGGTCACCATGGCAATCTTCTGTCCCTGCGGGGACACCAGCCAGACGGGCCCGACCTTTTCGGTGATCAGCATGCGGCCATCGGGCAGAAAGGCAATCCGCCAGGGCAATTCAAAGGTGTTCACCGTGGTCATGGTGAAGGGCAGGCTGGCTTCGGGCTTCTGTTCGCCCACATTTACCTGGGCCCAGGCCGCCGAGGACGACAGAATGATAAGCAACGCGGCCTTCGCGAATTTCATCGTTATTTCTCCTTGATTCCCAAGCGCGCGACCTTAAGCGATCCGGTGCGCGCTTGATCATCCTATATTACCTTGGGGGAAGTCCGGACCGCTACGACATGGTGCACTGCACTAAGCGGTGCGAAGCTTGGACAGTTTTTCCGCGCAGGCGGCCAGCGTCGATTCTTTTTTGCAGAACGTGAAGCGGACCTGCCGCGCGCCCATGGCGGGATCGTCGTAGAAGCTGGAGCCTGGGACGACGGCGATGCCGATTTTTTCGACGAGATATCTCGAGAAGGAAAGATCGTCGGGGAAATTGAAACCGGAAATGTCGGTCATGATGTAGTAGGCGCCGTCGGGCTTGAAGCAGCGGAATCCGGCGCCGGTCAGGATCGCCAGCATGCGGTCGCGCTTCACTAAATACATTTCGGCGAGTTTCTGGTAGTAGCTGGGCGGCAATTCGAGGGCGACTGCGCCGGCCTGTTGCAGCGGGGCGGCGGCGCCGACCGTCAAGAAATCGTGCACTTTGCGAATCGGGACGGAAGCTTCGGGCGGGGCAATGGCCCAGCCGACGCGCCATCCGGTGACGCTGTAGGTTTTGGACATGCCGTTGATGGTAATGGCGCGGTCGCGCATGCCGTCGAGCGAGGCCATCGAGATGTGCGGCTTGCCGTCATAAATAATGTGCTCGTAAATTTCATCGGTGACGGCGAAGGCGTTCCAGCGCACGCACAGATCGCGGATGAATTCCAGCTCTTCGCGGGAGAAAACTTTTCCCGTGGGATTGTTGGGCGTGTTGACGATGATGGCTTTGGTCTTGGGTCCGAACGCGCGCTTCAGTTCGTCGCGGTCGAAATTCCAGTCCGGCGGCTGGAGCTGTACGAAGCGCGGCGTGGCACCGGAGAGAATCGCGTCCGGGCCGTAATTCTCGTAATGCGGCTCGAAGATGACGACTTCGTCGCCGGGATTGATGATGCCCATCATTGTGGCCATCATGGCTTCGGTTGAGCCGCAGGTGACGGTGATTTCGCGTTCGGGATCGACGCGCACTCCCTGCGTGCGCTCGAATTTGCGGGCGATGGCGTCGCGCAATTCCTTCGCGCCCCAGGTGATGGCGTACTGATTGATGTCGTCAGAGATGGCCTGGCGGGCGGCTTCTTTCACTTCGGGCGACGCGGGAAAATCAGGAAATCCCTGGGCCATGTTGACCGCGTTGTATTGCATCGCGAGGCGAGTCATTTCCCGAATCACGGATTCGGTAAAGCGCTCGGCCTTGGCGGACAGCGTTTTCTGCGCCGCGGCCACAACCTGCCTTGCGCCCGTGGTTGACGCGTCATCCGCGCCCGACAGTCTCGTGGGCGCGCTCAATGGAATTCTCCCGGCCCTACGGGATGCGTTTCGCTCGCCGCAACCGGGCGAGCGGCCCCGGTTTTCATCGGGCCTTTCCGCGCCAGCCGGATTTTTCGCGGGGTTACAGGGGGAGGCGGACCATATACTTGTCGGTA
Source organism: Acidobacteriota bacterium (assembly GCA_003161495.1). GTDB lineage: Bacteria > Acidobacteriota > Terriglobia > Acidiferrales > UBA7541 > Palsa-360. The sequence goes on from PMOP01000342.1 coordinate 8,418, forward strand.
AACTTCCGAGTTGCGAATCACGATCTGCACGTACTCCCTTGTCTCGGTGAACGGAATGGATTCCACGAACTCCGCCGTCTCGAGATAATTCTGGCCTGTCGTCCACTCCACCACGTGGTCCTCGCCGGCGTTATAGGCGGCCAGGGCCGCCTCCGGAGTTCCGAAGGACTGGATCAGATTGGCCAGGTAGCGCGAACCAAGCTGTAAATTGTAACCCGGATCGGTCAGGCGCGTTCGCGCAAATCGAACTTTTAATTGACGCGCCATCTTGAGCGCGGTCTCGGGTTCGACTTGCATCAGGCCGATCGCGCCGGCGTGCGAAAACGCTTTGGATTCAAACGCGGATTCCTGNNGGGAGCGGAAAGGCCGCGCGCCAGGCTTCGTTCGGAATGTCCGCAATGCGCCGCGCCTCAAGCTGCGGAAACACCTGCCGGATGGCGGACATGCCGGCGCCGTAATGAGCGGCAGCGATGGCGGATCCGGCGGCGGCGATCAGGAATTTCGGCGCGCGAGTCATGGTATACGCGGCGCGATATTCCAGCTCGGCCGAGGAATCGAACGCCATATCGCTCAGAGCCTGCGCGCGGGCCTGCCGCTCCTCCGCCGATGCCGCA
>PMOP01000342.1:9077-9223 GCA_003161495.1 Acidobacteriota bacterium
CGCACGCGGCCGGCGGCCTTCGCGCCAAAATAGGTCAGGGGAAATCGATTGGCGCCGGCAAGATAAAAATTCCGCGCGTGCTCGAGATTTCCTGAGCGCTCGTAGGAACGTCCGAGCCAGTAGAGCGCGTCCTGCACGTAACTCGA
>PMOP01000003.1 GCA_003161495.1 Acidobacteriota bacterium
GGCACGGGTCCCCTATTGTAAGACATGTGCGCAATTACACCAGCCCGGGGAGGACGCGTCCGGAGGGTGGAATCCGATCCTAAGCATCGAACAGATGAATTGGACAGTTCCGCCGCGGAGGATTAAAATGATGGACGAATCAGAGAGTCGCCACACAAAAGGGACTCCTATGCCCCATAAATACGATCTGTTCGAGAAATTCTCCGATGGCTCCTCACTTTGGCGGGCTTGCGTAATTGGACTGGAAGGCGCGCGCCGGCATATGTCCGACCTCTCCCTGCGTTCCCCGAACCGGTTTTACGCCATGCATTTGGTGAGCGGGAAAATTGTTCCCTTCGATCTCCCCCAAGGTGCGCTCGATTCAGCTCCGAAACTGGGGCGAAGAGGCCGGGCCGCGGCAGCGTAGAGCCGAGATTGTAGGGTCCCCTTGACCGGTCAACCCTGCGCGGGGGGTGTGCGTGTGTTCGCATAAAGATTTTATTAGCTCCTACTTGCACGGCCCCCTAAAAATAGTGGAACGATTCCATCAATGCGCGGCAATACAAGACACGATTGAGCCTTCCTCCGACAGGCTCATCGAAGAGGGGCGTCCGCTTTTGCGACGCCTCTCTTTTTTTGCCCCGGCCTGAAGGCGACGATCAACCATCCACAAAATTGAGTGACGGGCTTCGCCTTGAAGGCGTTTTCGCCCGATTTTGAATTCCAGCGAGCATTGCCTGAGAAAGCAACACGCGTAACACGCTTATAGACTCCCGGGAAACGTTGGCATACTTTATAGTCGCAATCGCGGCAGAGTTTTCTTAGGCTTCCCTCACGTCCAAGAGAACAGGAGTGATCGCAATGCTAACTGCAGTCAAGGAAAGTCGCATATCCCCCCGGGAGGCGTTGTCTGAACCCGTGCGTATTCGGCCCTGCGATCCGTTGTTTGGCGAGGAAATTTGCACGACCGCGAATGTATCGCGCGGCGGGCTGTATTTCGTCACATCCAGGAAGCACTACTTCGTCGGAATGAATGTCCTTGTGACGCTGAACTTCGGCCCGGATGATCCCACACATCGTGAACGGATCGGAGACGTGGTGCGTGTCGAGGAGCAGGATGAAGACAGGTGGGGGATCGCCATCCGCATCCTTATGCATAACAATCCGGGAATTTACTCCGGCACGTAACAGTAGAGAAAGCCTAAATAAGACAAGGCTTCGGCCTGTCTACTTTTGACTCCGCAAATTCAAAAGCCCGCCCGCAAAGACCAACAGGCCATCGAACGGAATTCGCCAAGTGTTCGGCAGAATTCCGCGCTTTCGAGTCGCACTGGAAAATGGAACGCACTCGCCCTGGGTCAGCCATGGCTTTGCCCGCAGTAGATTCGACCGCTTCTGGCGCTATCCCACGCCCACGTAGTGCGAACATGGCCGGGTTTCAAGGCAGGCCGGACACTCTTTTCCAAGAGTGTCCGGCATTCAATGGGCGTCAGGTCGGATTGTCTTGTCTTAGCCTGTCTTGCTGTACCGTCCGCCGTAAAGCTGCAACATTGTTAAAAGAATAGGCTGAAGGCACCAATAATGTCTGCGCAGTTTTGGACACTTGTCATGACCCGCCCGACTTCGTTCCACGCCCGCACGATGAGGTCTAATCACTGGCCTTGGCACGCCGAAAGACGTTATCAATTTCCTGCGCTGACATGCCGCTGCCCGCCAGCATTTTGCGCAGGGCTTCCTCTGTCCCATATTTTGTCGTGCCAATGTACTCACGGGCAGTATTTTTTGTTTCCTTGACGAATAGATCGAACTCCGGCGGCTGAGTGCCAGGAACCTGGTGGATGTTCAATACCTGATAGCTCATGTTAACCATTCCCTGTACAACGACTCCAAGATTTATGCGATTGAGGCGGCAAGGCTTTGGTGTCCAATAGTGAACAATTCTTAATTATTGTATTTCGGTTATATTCACCAGTAGTATAATTGGCCATGATCCGACGAATAGCGTGGGTAGAGCGGTTTCATAGCTGGGGTTGCTCGGATTGCGCTTGGGTATTCTTCCCATCAGGGCCGCCACGCGGCGATACAATCGACGAAATGATACGAATTTTTACGGCTAAGAGAGACGCAGAATTTAAATCTCACATCTGCATCAAGCATTCAAGAAGCCAGGGCCACGAACACAGGCTTCCAAAGAAAAAATCTATAATTAAAACGAGTACGTTCTCGTGATCGAAACCTGTTGGTATCCGGCACTCACATGCACCAGGATTATTAACCGGCCCGACGTAATTTTGTGGCCTGCGGCACTTTTCGTTCATGAACGCCGTGGTGGGCAGCCCGCCCAGCGTAGCAGTCAAACCGCTCACTTCGAGTCAGCCACCACGGCAAGGATGTTCTTTATTTAGACCAGTGTCATTTGCGCGTCTGTTCAATTTTGAACTATTGAGCTCGAATTGGCGGTTGGCACAATCAGAAATTCGTAGCCCCGATCAATTTTCCTGCCTGCTCGGCGACAAGCGGATGACTAAAATAATAGCCTTGCCCCTCGCCACACTTGTGGCTTTTGAGGAACATAAATTGCTCATAGGTTTCAACCCCTTCTGCAATCACCCGCTGGTTCAAGCTCGTACCAATACTGATCATGGCGCTCACGATGGTCGCATCCCCCGGGTCTTCCGTGATATCCTGCACAAAAGATTGATCCAGCTTCAGCGCGTCCACTGGAAAACGCCGCAAATACGTAAAACTGGAATACCCTGTTCCGAAGTCGTCGATTGCCAAAGTAACACCCATGTCTTTCAGCGCATGCAGAGTGCGCACCGTAGACTCGGCGTCCTGCATCAGGACGCTCTCGGTCAGTTCCAGCTCCAGGTTCTGCGGATTGACTCCCGTCGAAATCAGGACGGCTCGAACCCCCGAGATAAAATCCTTATCTTCGAACTCGGCTGCGGAAACATTCACGGCAATTGGCACAATCCCAAATCCAGAATCCCTCCACACGCGGCCCTGTTTACACGCTTGCAGGAGCACCCAGCGTCCTATTGGTAAAATTAATCCGCACTCTTCCGCAATCGGAATGAACTGCGCAGGAGATACTATTCCTCGCTGTGGATGCATCCAACGGATCAGGGCTTCCATACCCGTGATCTTGCCAGTCTCAAGACTGAATTTGGGCTGGTAGTGCAGCAAAAACTCGTTCCGGCCCAGCGCGTAGCGCAAATCCCTTTCTAGTAACTGTCTTTCTGCAATTCGTACCTGCATGTCCCTTCTGAAAAACTGATAGTTGTTCCTGCCCTGTTTTTTGGCTTCGTACATCGCTGTGTCTGCTTTATTCAGCAAGCTTTCCGCGTCTGGTCCATCGCTCGGGTAGGTGCTCACCCCAACGCTCGCGCTGATATCTAAATTCTTGTAATCGACGATATGCGGGGCGGCTAAGGCCCGGAGGATTTTTCGTGCGCTCATGGCTGCGTCTTCTTCATGCTCGACCTGGGAAAGAAGTACGACGAATTCGTCGCCACCCAGTCGACTTACGGTGTCAGTCCGCCGCACACAATTCACCAATCGCCCGGCGACCGACTGCAAGAGTTTGTCACCAATCACGTGGCCCAGTGAGTCATTGATCTTCTTAAATTGGTCCAAATCAATAAACATTACTGCGAGTTGCTTGTCCTGGCGCATCGCGAGCGAAATCGCTTGCGTCAACCGGTCATTCAACAGAACACGGTTTGGCAATCCAGTTAAGGGGTCGTGTTGTGCCAAGTGCGAAATTTCAACCGATTTAGCCCGTGCAGCACTGACATCATGGAAAGCCACAACCGAACCAGTTACGATCCCATCCTGGTCATGAATAGGGGTCACAGTATTTTCAATGCCCAATTCGACCCCGTCTCGTCTGACCAAAGTGCAGGTTTTACAGTTCGCGATTGGGATCAAGGCCCCACGTTCGAACTCCGCTCTATTCAAAGCGCTGTCATTCGTTGAAGTGCTACGGCCTTCCGTAAACAGGAGCACATCGGTAATAGGACGACCCAATGCCTCATTCCGGGGCCACCCGGTCAGGATTTCCGCCTTTCGATTGAGATACGTAATATCGCCGCTTATATCGATTCGGAGTACAGCCTCTTCAATAGCGTCAAGCGTCAATTTGGCGACTTCGTTTTGCAACACCAATGTTTTCACAGCTGCTTCGGCAGCACGATTGTCTGTCATGTATGCACCGTCACACTTGAGCATCCAGCTCGGAAGCTTGCGTTCTGTGCCTTAAAGCGTGTTACCTACTCTTTTTCTTTTCAGCAGCGTCAGCGGCCATAAACCGTAGCATTTGCTCTTTCAATTGCGCATCCACCTCGTCCGCAATCGTCACGACATCGGGAAGCAATTCGTTGAATTCCAATTGGGTTACGTTTTCGTGAAGTGTTGTGAAAATACTGACCTGTAGTAAGCGAGACTCTTCCACCATCATCGCCACGGTATACCCTTGCTTTCGTCGCAAATCCCCATGGTCGGCAGCCGCTTTTGAAACTGGAGCCTTTGTCCCTGCGTCCAGACGCAAACGATTAATGACATCGTGCAAAAGGTGAGGAAGGTGACCCGTGCGCTCACTATTTGTCAGCGGGATATGTATTAAATCCGCCTCCTTGTTGACCCGCTTTAGCCATTCCTCAATCGTATGTTCAAGTTCACGCTCCAAAATGTCTGCCACGCTTTCAATAGTTACAGCTTTACCATTTGTTCCGGGCCGTGCCGTGGCTTCTACTGGTTTCACCATTCCATCCCCCCTTGATCACAATCGCGTTTCCAACCATCAGCTCAGCTTTGCCATTTCTATCTTCACTCAAGAGCTTGTCACGCGAACGGTCCGGACAACTGTCCAACAATGAACACCTCCGGCTATTTGTTCGTACTGGTAAATGGCCACAGGCATCTGGAATAAGAGAGGACAGGACCCCCTCAATGCATGTGTATGGGAAGCGAAACCAGAAGTGCGCTGACGCCATTCCATAGAATCTGCACACCGATGCATACGAGCAGGAACGACGTGAGCTGGATGATCACGGTCATTCCAGTCCGGCCGAGCGCCCTTCCCAGCCGATCTGAAAATCCGTAGCACAGATAAATGCTGGCCGCGAGCAGAACTGATCCAAGAACTGCGGCCAAAATGTTCCAGGGATTGAACCCTTGATTGTGCGCGGCATTGGCACCGAGCGTGATGGCCACTGAAATCGACCCCGGTCCCACCGTCAAGGGCAAGGTCAACGGATAGAAAGCATTGTGGAACGGGTCCTCCTGCGGGAGATTCCTCTTCGCGTCCATTTGGCCATCGTTACTCCCACGTTTCAAAAGCGCCCAGCCGGTGGAGATGACTATCAAACCTCCACCCACCTGCAC
>PMOP01000270.1 GCA_003161495.1 Acidobacteriota bacterium
ACCTCTGCCTCAAAAAAAAGTGGCCCAAGCATACAGAGTCGGGGGAGCAATCGTTCTGTATCGCTTGAAAGCAAGAAGTCCATCCATGGAGGAAGGACCGCTCCTCCCTCCCGAGCCCTGGTGGAATGTTGTCTTCGTTGTCCCGCTCTTTCTACGGACATTGCTTCGCCTTATTTTTCTCTGTCGCCATCGGCATAAGGGCCCTCCGATAACTCCACGCGATCCGTATTCCTCCAGGCTGCCCGCAGGCCGATCTTTCCGCTACCAAGCGACCTACGTCACTTGCTTGGATTGCGGTCAAAAGTTCCCTTACAACCACAAGACCATGCAGCTGGCAGATTTCTGGGGCATCCATGACGCGGAAGCACTGGCAGGAATTCGTCGAAAATGTAAAGGGGTCTTTTCGCCTTTTCGAGATCTCGTTGCAAGTGTCGGAACCTTGAATACGGGGATTCCGATGGATGTGCTTACCAGATCCGCGCGCCTCCTCGCAATTTTGGGGAAGCGACAATGGAATAAGACGCGACGCTTGATTGGCAGGGCGGCTGGCCCGGGCGTTGAACGATTTTGAATTGGGTGTGTTCGGGCTTTGTGATTGAACTTGGGGTGCCTCGTCCTTGACACCCCAGGTTCAGACCCTTAACTCAGATTGGACGGACGGGAGTGGTCTTCAAGTGTGGAGCGGAAGCGATCATGCGGAATCCCAAAGGCTGGGCCATCCGCCAAACTTAGGGGGCAGGTTGTGGTGGTGGTGTGTGTTTCACTTCAAGATGAATGGGGTGTGCCTCTATAACCACATTTCCAGCGTGCTCCAGCCACATGCGAACGGTTACGTTTCCTTGCTGACCAACGGGGAAGCCCATTACCGGCATTTTGACTTGTTGTCTCCTGCCCACCTTCATGACGAATTTTGTTTCCAGCCTATCTAAAAAACTCGTCCCGTCGGGGAAGAGCAGTTGAACGACTTGGGTGTATTCTCTTTCTTCATCGATTGGTTCAGGATCCCAGGCTGCAAAAATTGCCCACTCCTTTGGAGCTAAGGCGTTCGGGGGTATTTCCTCTTGCATTGCAAGGGTCACGATCCCAAAAAGGGAAATCAGAGATGGAATCCCTGAATCATCGATGATAACCTTTTCGCAAGCAACGAACATATAGAGTTGTGGCATGGATCAGACCGCCAACGACATTGAATAGTCCTCTTCTACCTCTTCGAACTTCAATATCGGATCAACCTTCGTGGTCGCTTCTAATTTCAAAATAGCAGCGAATGGAATGTAGGCTGCGGCAATTTGGCCGCCTGTGATCAATTGCATCCAAGGATTCCAATGAAGAGGTGGATTGCCAAAAAACCAATGTGCCCCGCTGCCAACCCACATTTCACGAAGTTGACTATAAGAAAACTCTGCATCGTCATTCCCAAACTCGGTCCCACAGCACGGGCAAATGTGGTAATCCGCCGCCGGATATGCTAAACGATCGAACATGCATACTGGGCAACGATATCTCATAGGACCATCCTTCCACATTGATGTGCGAAAAAACCAGCGCCGCCTCCGTAGTGAGCGACTGTATGAAGAGGCGCAGGGTAGAACGTTTTTACAAAAACTGGTGCGAGGCAGGCCACTCCGAAATGCCTGTTCGCAAGATTGTATCGGAGACGATTTATCATGTTAGGTTGGATGCACTCTCTCATGCTTATCGTCATTGCACCATACATGAAAGCATCGGCCATATTTTCATAATCTTGAGCGTTAGCGACGTGGAATTTATGCCCGTGTTTCTGGAAGTGAATGTCGCGCTCATATTGACTGGCAAAGGGCATCGTGTGAGACAGTATGTCTACCATATCCCATTTCGTTGCGTCAATCTTGGCGGGCGGCCTGGGTTTTGAACGATTTGGTATTGTCAGGGTGAGTGACTCGGGCGGGTGCCCCCAGCTTTTGAGACGTCTTTGATCTTCCGGGTGGCCGATCCTTCGTGGGGTTCGAGGGGTCGGGGTTTTACGATCTCTAGTTCGCTTCGAAAAGTAAACCTAAGGCGCGGACAATCACACTTTGCTCGTGCATAGAGCGATCCAAGTTGTCGGAGTCTTCCTCGTCCTGCGTCAGGGATGCGAGTTGCCCGGCCAGGACGCGAACGGCAACATCGCGGGGCACGTAGGCGCGATTGGCGGGCGCCAGCAATTGCCAGCCCTGCAGCGTGCGGCGAAGTTCCCAGCGCAATTTTTCGGAGCGGCGTTTTCCTTCCAATCCGTTGTCCCCGATGGAAAGTCTGCCTTCCACTTCCGCGCTCACCCAACCACGGTCGCGCTTCAGCTGAATGCGTTCCACACGGAGTTGATCGTAAATGAACACGATGCGTTTGGGGTTTGAAGAAGGCCAGTCTTGCAACACGTTGCCCGCGGCGCCGTTGAATTGCGAAAATGCCTCGGCAACATCGTCGTCCGTGGGTCGGACCGTCGCCGGGCCGATCCTGATACTCGAAGCAAGCGCCAGCGTGTGGTTCATGGGCGATGATGGGCTGGGTGAAAGTGCGGGCGGCTCCGCGCTTGCAGGCAAGTCGGCCTTGACGGGTAGGACGCCGGCGATTTCATAATCTTCAGCCACCGTCAATTCTTTTGTCTGGTCTTTTGTCTGGGTCCTCGTCCGGTCATTACTCTGGCGTATTGAACGATTCGCAGGCACGGAGGCGTTGGCTAAAGTCAGTTGGGCGGCGCTACTTAGAAAATAACGGTAGAAACGCGGGCGTCCTTGCGCTCGCCAATAACGGGCTTCGTAATTTTCTGTGCGCGGACCTGAAGTGACTGAACTGAAGAAAGTTTTCTCGACAGGATCCGTGACGATCCCCACATGCCCGCGCCAAACCACGAGGTCACCGGGACGCGGCTTGGAAACGCGCCGAAAATTATCGACCCCTTCGTAGAGATCATAGGAACTTGCGTAAGGATAAGGAAACCCCGCCAACGCGTAAATCTGTTGGACCAGGTGAGAACAGTCCAGATTACGATTCAGTTGCTCTCTTTGCCCTTGGACCGTGTTGACAAGGAGCAATCCCTCTCTGGCATTTAATAGTCGCGCTCCGCGCGGATCGTCCTGCGCTGAGGAAAATGCGGCAAACGGGCCGAGGAGCACCGCAAGCACACAGAGATGTAGCGATAAGATTCGGGACCGCATAATTCTCCTGGATAGATTCTGGCAGAGGCAGGGCATTTTTAGTCATCCGCGTCCCCGGATGCCCCCCAAATGATAACTGTCCTATTGGACAGGTTCGCTATTCCGAATGGCGGACCATTCACTAAGCGGCAAGTAAGCGGCTGGCTGCCGAAAAAAATCTCTAACTTGAAAATCACACGCAAGAACGGCGATGTCCTGCCCGCGCAGAAGTTCGGTTGCGCGGTCGCAGCTGTCATGGCAGAATGCGCGAACTTACGGAGGGGGGCAAGGAATTCGTTGTTTTACTTGCCCCACGAGCGTGTCATTGCATGCGGATTTCCGGCAAACATTCCGCTTCGTCCACTTCACGTTCACGCACTGAACTTGCCGGGTCGCTGTCCGTCTTTGGCGCCCCCGGTTCGCGAGGCAGACTCATCAGCAGCAAGCAGGTGCGCAGGCTGAAGGCCGCGCTTGCCAAATCGCTCGATAGAAGCGGGCGCGTCCCGAAGCAGATTGCAGCCGAACTGCAGCGGATCGAAAAGGAAAGCCGATTCACCTCGGCAGCGCGCGCGGAGTTTCAAACCCTGCTGGGTGCGCTCGGTCTTGATTCCGCATTTCCGATCGACGTCCCCGTCAATAGTGACCCGCCCTGGTTTCAATATGCCCATCCGCTGAAGCACTACCGGTCACAGGCTCAGCTGCCCGCAGAGGCGGACGTCGTCGTTATCGGTGCGGGGCTGACCGGCGCTTCGGCTGCGTACCACCTGCGTGACGCGGCGGCGCAAGGACTTCGCGTCGTCGTGCTTGACCGCGGCTTTCCAGCATGCGAAGCGAGCGGGCGCAACGCCGGGAATTTTGAATTGCTGCCGGAGAATTCCGTAGGCACCTACGACGGCTTAGCCAGCGAACGTCTGCACTTTCTGTCCCGCTGTTACCCGGCCATCCCACATGAGGTGTTGCGCGTCGAGGCCGAGCGCCAGGCGTCGCTGGTCTTTTCATTCGCCTTGCGCAATCGGGACCGCCTCAAGCAGATCATCGAGCAGGAAAATCTTGCCTGCGATTATTCGCCCAAGGGCTGGCTCTACCTTGCTCACACCGAGGGCGAAGAGCAAGCCATCTGCGATGAGTTGGCGCTGGCGAACGGACAGGACCAGCAAATCGAAATCTGGTCGCGGCTGAAAATCCGCCGCGAATTTGGGTTCGAGCGCGGGTTTATCGGCCGCTTTGTGCCTGGCGACGGCACCTACCACCCGGCGAAATTCGTGTACGGCGTTCTGCAGGTCGCGGTGGATGCCGGGGTCCAGCTTTATACCGGCGTGGCTGTGCGAAAAGTACATGACGCGCGTGACGGACGGCACGTGATTGACACCGGGGAGGGCTCGCTGCTGGCGAAGTCGATCATCGTCGCTACCAACGCGTTCACGCGAGAGCTCTTCCCGGAACTCCGTGCCATCCGTCCGGCGCAGAGCCAGATTTCGGTGACGGAGTTTGCTCCGGATCGCTGTCGCGGTCGCGCCGTTACATGCGAAGAAGGGCCAGTCTATTTCAATCAGCCGCGCGGAGGCGCGCGCGACGGCATGGCGCCACTTTTGCTCGGTGGCGGCAAGGACCGGCCGTTGCGCAATCCTTCATCGCGAAAGCGCTCACCGAAAACGCACGCTCGCTTGCTGGAATTGCGTGATCGTTACTTTCCAGAGTTGCACAAGCGACCCTTCTCCACGGAGTGGATCGGTCCGATCGCGCTCACGCCAGACCAATTGCCCGCCATAGGTTTCCTGAAGCCGAGCATCCTTGTGGCGGCGGGATTTAATGGATATGGCGGAAGCTATTGTGTTGCTGCCGGCCAGGTGGCGGCCGATATGGCGATCTCCGGGGCTGTGCCCGATTGGTTGCCGGACGATGTATTTTCTCCGCAACGCCTGCTTAACGACACGCCGCTATTCTTCGCGGAAACCTCCAACCTGTGGTGCTATGCCGCATCCTTATGTGTCCAGTTGCGTGCGATGAATCGTCAGCTCCTCGAAGCTCTAAGGTATTCTTCGCGCGGGTCGCGGCCGCGGTCGGCCGCATCGCTGAACGGCGAGGGCGGAGGAGGAAACGGTGCCGCTCAACCTGGCTTCCCGCTGCCCTCGCTGCAGACACTAAAGCCATTTCGCGCGTTCTCCCCTGAGGAATGCGCTGAGATACTTTCCTTCGCGAGCGCCCGTGCCGTGCGCAAGGGCGATAAGCTTTGCACGGAAAGCAGTTCGGGAGACGCGTGCTTCGTGATTGTAAGTGGCTCGGTGCACGTGTGCTTCGACGCGCACGGCGGCGAAAAAATGCTGGCGCGACTGGGGCCGTCCAGCATCTTCGGGCAGATCGCCCTGATTGACGGCGGCGGGAGTAACGGCGCCTGCATCGTTCAGCAGGACACGCTGCTTCTGGAAATGAAGCACGAAGCTTGCTATCGGCTTCTGGCCAGTCATTCCCCCCTCGCATACAAATTTCTCGCCGCGCTTACCGGCGGGGTGATCCAGGAGCTGCGCGGCGCGGAGAGACAACTCAAGCGGCTGAACGTCCGCCACCCTGTGCGCAATAATGCGAGTGCCCTCAAAAAAGTTGGAGTCCAGGGAGATTCGGGCGAAGCATGACGGAGGGGACGCGCGCGCCTGGAGTATGCGGATAAACTCCGCGAGCTGGGGCGCTCTATTGTGCTGAGGAGTCCCTTTTTACAGGCGGCTTTGATATTTACTTTGCAATATTCTTACCGAAGTTGAAGCATGGACCGATGGAAAACCGCGTCGTCAACCGGCCATCCTTCAAGAGATCGCTGAACAGGTGGTCGTAAACCAGGTCCGCCTGAATTCTCAATCCCACGTGCTTGGAAAATAGATAATCTACTCCGCCGCCAAATCCGTAGAACCCCGTCCAGTCCGTCTTCCTTCCCGAGGGCGCCAATTGCGCAACGACGGCGGTGGCAATCGGATCTCCGGGATTCGGCGTGGCAACTTCGTAAATCGCCCCGATGGATGGGCGGATGAACAGGGTTACATGCGAAAAGTGACGGTAGGCGAGTTGCGGACCGGCCGCAAACGTCTGCGTTCTGGAATGCGTGGGCACGGATAGCGTGTATCCGGGGGGAATTTGTCCCGCGAGCGCCAGAGCCTGAAACTGCGTCGCCAATTGCTGTTGTAACGCATCGGTCAGCAGGCTTGGAGTAAGCGTGAGAGTCCCTTCGGAAATACTGTAATCGAAGCCGAGCGAATACCAGGTTTTGGGCCTTACACCCATCTGAAACTGAAATCCGTTTTCAAACAGGCCCACATGCGGGCTGTCCAGAAAAGCGTATCCGCCGAACGCATCGAAGCGCGACACGTATTTCTGCTGGGCATAGGCGGGCGAAATCGCGAGAAGCGAAAAGAGCGCAGCGAAAATTACGACTCCGGCGGCCTTTCTCATAAAATTCAATCGATTTGAATTTTTCATGTGCGCCTCGCGTCCTAAGTGTCTTCGTAACACGCGCAATTAAACTTCACAATTCAAAAACTTCATTCGGAATATTTTTTCTTTTCCTAGTGGTTAGAGCAATCCGCTTGCTGCCTCTCCGAAACGTACGCGGAGATTATGCGGACACATCATGTTTGTCAATCATCTAACAGGAACCCGTCCCCCCGAAGAGTTAACAAATAATTTTTGCTGTGGAGTAGAAAAAGCAGGGCGCTCGAATTACTCCGAGCGCCCCATATTTCTCGGGAATGGCAAGCAGTCATCCCTGTTTTAGCAGTCTCATTCCCAAGCGCTATTCGATGCTGAGCGTGACGCTTGCCGAGTGCTGCGCCGTCCCGCTCAATCCCGTCACCGTGACCGTATAGTTGCCCGGCGGCGTGACATTGTTATTCAAAGGAGTCGCGGTTGTGCAGCCCACGAGCGAAGCTCCAAGTCCGCCGGCCACGATCAGCCACAGGACCAGCGCGGCGCGTGCCGGCACGAGCGCGCCCCAAGCCGTCCGCTTCCGCATGGCTAACAGCCCCGCGGCGAATATCGTCGTGAGCAGTCCCAGCGGACCCGTTGGGAAATTCTTCCCCGCGGGAATTCGCTGGATCGCCGCTCCGGCGGTGGCCGTAACCGTCAACGTTACTTTTGTTGCCGTGGTACCCGGCGTCACGGGATCCTGGCTGAACTGCGCGGTTGTCCCTGTTGGCAGTCCGAGGACGGCCAACTGGACGGCGCCGGCAAAGCCATTTGCGGTTGGATTGATCGTTATGGAGATGGGAGTCGGTTGACCAGGAACAACATTCACAGTCGAGCCAGGACCAACCACGCTGAAATCGTCGATGGTGAAGCTGCTCGCGGTGGAGGTGCCTCCTCCGGGCGTCGGGCTAGTCACGGTGACGTTCACAGCGCCGCCGTGCGAAATGTCCGCCGCCGGGATGGTCGCCGTGAGCTGGGTTGCGTTAACGAAGGTGGTCGGTTCCGCCTTCCCATTCAGGCCGGCGGTGGAAGTCGAAACAAATCCCGAGCCGTTGATCGTGAGCGTGAAGCCCGTGCCGGCCGGAGCGTGCGCCGGCAAGAGGCTTCCGATCGACGGGGCAGGGTTGTTAACCGTAAGAGTATCTAATGTACTGGTAATCGATCCGCTCGTTGCGGTGATCTGCGAAGTGCCCGTGCCTGCGCCCGTTGCCAGCCCGGTGTTCGCGCCGATGGTTGCTACGGATGGCGTCGCCGATGACCAGGTAACGCTCGCGCTGATATTTTGCGTCGAGTTGTCGCTGTACGTTCCCGTGGCCACGAATTGCTGCGTCAACCCCACAACAATTGTGGGATTCGCCGGCGTCACCTTGATGGACACGAGCGTCGGCGCTGCGATCGTTAACGTGCCCGTCGCATCGCTGGCCAGGTAATTCGCGTTGGCGAGCGACGCGTCTACGGCGTAACTGCCAGCGCTCGTCGGTGCCGTAGTGGTGGGACCATATACAGTTCCCCCAGTGCCCGTGTAGGAAACGGAAACCCCTGTCAGAGCGCTCGGGTTAGTCGTCACGGTGGCAGACTTCGGCGTGCCATCGTAGGTCTGTGAGAGATTCGAGAGCGTGAGCGTCGCCGAAGCTTTCGCCAGCGTCACCAGGAAAGCCGCGCTGGTCGCGGCGGCGTAGTTGTTATCCGCCGCCTTGGTCGCCGTCAGCGAACAAGTCCCGCCGGCATTCGTCACGCTGACCGTCGTGCCAGAAACCGAGCAGCCCGTCGATGCACCGGCGCTAAAGCTCAGAGCACCTGTGCCACTGCCGCCCGTAGCCGTCGCCGTTCCAGTCGTCCCATAAGTCACGCTGGCCGGAGCAGTTACAGTCAGTGCCGCTTGGCTGGCTGTCGATAGTGCTACTGGAAACGCCGCGCTGGTCGCAGCAGCGTAATTGTTATCCGCCGCCTTCGTCGCCGTCACGGAACAAGTCCCGGCGGCATTGCTGACGCTGACTGTTGTGCCCGAGACGGAGCATCCAGTGGATGC
>PMOP01000212.1:0-1989 GCA_003161495.1 Acidobacteriota bacterium
CAGCCTGTGGCTTTTCGTTGCGGTGAGCGGCAGCGTGCTCCGACCAAAACCCACAGGCTGAAGCCTGCGCCACTCAAACCATCAAATCCTTAAAATCGGCCGAATTAATTTTAATGAGCGCTGCCGACGCCAGAGGCAGCATCGGGCGAGGCCGCGCCGGCGTCCGTCGATTTAGCCGGATCGACAAACAATTGGCCGGTTGCAGACGTGCCGGGAATGAGCGTGTCCTTGGCTGGATGACCCGACTTGGCGTCGGCGATGCTGATGTTGTAGACCTCAAGCGTCCGAGCCATGGCGCGGTCAAAATTCACTTTGCCTTCCACGAGGTTCACGCGCGCGCGAACTTCGGCAGATTCCGCCGCAGCCAATGTGTTTTGGTCGGACACGATATTGAACAGCGTGGAAGCGCCGACTTGATATTTTTTCTGCTCGGCATCCAGGGTTTGTTGATCGAGGTCGCGCGTTTTGACCGCGGCGGCCAGAGTGATGCGCGCCTGCTCCAAAGTAATTTGCGCATTGTGAACGTCGATCGCGGCGTTATTCACGATTTGCTGGTAATTGGCCTGGTCGGAACGCTTCTCCAGAGTGGCAATGACGTTATTGGACTGTGCCAGGCGATTGCGGATCGGAATCGTCAGGCTGAGCTGCGCGTTAAATTCCGGGTAGAGCCCGGTAAATTGCTCGTTCAAGGACGTTGCCAGACCGGTGAACGTCTGCGGCGGAGGAACGCAGGTCACGGCAGGCGGCACGGGCGTGCAGGTGGTTATGAGCCGGGTGTTTCCTGCAAGCCCTTCTGTAGCATACATCCCGGACAGAGTCAGGATGGGAAGCAGGGCATTCCTCGTGGCGCGCACGTTCACGTCATCTCCCGTAATCACAAGCCCGGCCTGCACGACGTCGGGACGCTTCATAACCGCTTCTTTTATCAAATCGTCCAGGGGAAGCTTTTCAACTTCGGGCGGCGCCACGTCGGCAGCATCGGTCGGGATAATTTCTGCCGTGCGCAAGGCGGGCGCATTGGGGTCCTTGGCGATCAAGTTCAAAAGTGTCAGTTGGTCCTGAAGAACAGTGGTTTGCGCGACGATTAATGCTTGTTGAGCCGTCGCGAGTTGGGCCTCCGCCTGGACGATTTCCAATGGGGCGAGAGTCCCGACGTCCACCTGTTTTTTATTGTCACTGTAAGTTTTTTCGGCCAGGGCGATTTCCTCGCGCGCCACGTCCACGTTGCCTCGCGCAAATACAAGCTCCCAATACGCATTGCCAACCGCGGTGATGGAAGTAATCACCTGCTGGACGAGGGATTGATCGGCAATGTTTTTGTTCACTCTGGCAATGAGGATGTAATGCTCGTTGGCAAGCAGTCCGAATCCGTTCAGCAATTGCTGGCTGGCGGTGAAAATAAAATTTGACTGGACGAACGGATCGAAAAAAGTGGCGGTGCTCGAGGAGGACCCTCGCGTGTTATTGAAGGCAGCCGAAAAAGACGTGCCCGTGTGAAAACCCTGGCTATATTGGATGTCGCCGACCGTAGTATGTGAATTCAATGTAGAAAACGTGCCAAAAGACGCGGCTCCTCCAGTCCCGGCCGTGAGGGGGTTATTTACCGGAACCGTCTTACCATCCAGGCTTAAAACCGATGTGACTTGTGGATCGAAGCTCAAAGCCGGGATTGTGCCCAGGGCCTGCACCGTTCCCGAGAGAGAAGGCGCGCCACTTAGCGTGCGCAGAACGTTGGCCTCGGCGATCCAGGGAGTATATTTTTCGATCACGATGGCCAAATTGTTCTGCAGCGCGAGGTCCACGGCGTCCTGAAGGCTGATGCTCAGCTTGCCGTCCTTGACCATTTGCTCGATCGTCGGCGCATTCGTCAAGACCGGTTCAGGCACCACCGTAGCGGTATAAGGCCCTAAGATATTGGGGAACCATCGCTTGCCGAACGTATAATTCTGATTGCTCACCGGGATCGTACGGCTTTGAGGCTGAGGCTGC
>PMOP01000212.1:2050-4027 GCA_003161495.1 Acidobacteriota bacterium
AATCCTGTTCCTTCATCCGGCGATCTATAAATAGCCTGCGGCACTAGGTATTTGAAACGTCTGCCGCGAGGCAAATGTTTCAATTATATTTCACGCAGTTGCCCGTCTTTCGGGCGTATTTTTTGAGCGAGTGAAAGACCCGGAGTATTGGACGTGAGAAAGCGCGTAAGGTCAAGGCCGATGTCAAACGTTGAAGGATTTTGAGATTCATCCCCGCACTTATCTTGACAAGGGCGCGAGGGGCCGATAGTCTTGGCGCGCGATGAGACCTGACGCTGCGATTCAAATCTTTGAGGAAGTGGGCGCCATCCGCCACGGGCACTTCGAGCTGACTTCGGGCCTGCACAGCGGAACCTACGTGCAGTGCGCGCTGGTGTTGCAATATCCGAAGTTTGCGGAGCAATTGGGGCGGGCGCTGGCCGCGGAGTTCATGGATTTGCGCGTGGATTGCGTCGCGTCTCCAGCGCTCGGCGGAGTCATCATCGGCCACGAAGTGGCGCGCGCGATTCCTGCGCGTGCGGACGGCAAGCCCATCCGCGCCATTTTCGTGGAACGCGATTCTCTGGGGACGCTGACCTTGCGCCGTGGATTTCGAGTCGAGCCGGATGAACACGTGCTGGTCGTTGAAGATGTGTGGACTACGGGCGGCTCGACCTGCGAAACGATTCGCGTGCTGGAAGAAGCGGGCGCGCGCGTAGTGGCCGCGGGCGCGCTGATCGACCGCAGCGGCGGAAAAATCGAACTGCCGGTGCGCACCGAGGCGATCGTGGATCTGAAGATTGAAAGCTATCACGCCTCGGAATGCCCTCTGTGCCGCAGCGGCGGCGTGGCCGTAAAGCCCGGCAGCCGCTTTGTCCGCTCGGGCGCATGATGGGAACCACGGATGCACACAGATAAACACTGATAAAAGAAAGAAAAAACGCCGGCAAGGAACGAAAAAGAAATACGGGTTGCGTCGCTTCATGCTGATCGGTTCACTTTCCATTTTCGTCTCTTCGATTTTTTCCTGTTTCTCTTCTTTTTCTTATCTGTGTTCATCTGTGTTTATCTGTGGTTCCATAGGCTCCTTTCCATGCGAAATATCAAATTAACGATCGCCTATGACGGGACTGATTTTTGCGGATGGCAGGCCCAGCCCGGTCAAAGTTCGGTTCAGGGCGCACTGACGGATGTCCTCGAACGGCTGACCGGGAGGCGTGGGACGATCCACGCGGCGGGACGCACGGATGCGGGAGTGCACGCGTCGGGACAAGTGGTGAATTTCAAGACGCCATCCCCGATGGCGGCGCAAGAGTTTCAGCGCGCGTTTAACGCGCTGCTGCCGCCGTCCATCCGTGTGAATTTAGCGAAGGAAGTGGGGCCGGAATTTCACTCGCGCTGGCATGCGCTGGCCAAAACGTATCGCTACCGGATCTTTCGCGGCCGCGTCGTCCCGCCGTTCCTGTGGAGATACGTGCAGCACGATTCCTGTGATATGAATTTTGACGCGATGGCCGAGGCGGCGCGCCATTTTATCGGCGAGCACGACTTCACTTCGTTTGCCGCTTCGACCGGATCGGAAGAAGACGACCGCGAGCGGACCACGACCCGCACGATCTATCGCTCCGAGTGGCTGCGCGTTCAAAACACGATTTGTGATGGTTCAGCGGAAGAATGGGTTTACGTGGTTCGCGGGAGATCGTTCCTGCGCCATATGGTCAGGAAGATGGTGGGAACGCTTGTGGATATCGGCCGCGGGAGAATTGCTCCCAGTGATTTGCCGGAACTGTTGGCAATGCTCGATCGATCGAAATCCGGGCCGACCATGTCGCCGCACGGTCTGTGCCTTGAAAATGTGGAATATCCAGATTCGGAAAATTCGCCGGCTTCTGACGAGGGAAAGGAAGTGTAAGTAATACAGGCTTCAGCCTGTGGAATTTATATGCTGATGCAAATTCAAAATCCACAGACTGATGTCTATGCTACCAAGAGTTTGCG
>PMOP01000299.1 GCA_003161495.1 Acidobacteriota bacterium
AGGCTGATGTTCTTGAGGTTGTGCTGGCGCGCGCCTCGAATGACTATTTTTGTCAGGCCCATGTTGCGAAGACCGTCCCCACTGCCGGCCTAGCACACTGCGGGTAAAATACGCCCATCGTAATCCTACAACGTAGCAGGCCACGGCAATGGAGTCAATTCGGGCTCCGCGCTGAGGTTTTGCGTGATCCAGCGTGCTTTTTCAAAATTCTTTCAAGACGGGAAAAGATTTTCCGGTGGGCAATGCGCACGCCTTTCGAGGCCTACATGGATCCCTTCACGATTAAATTTGTGCCCGGAAAATTTTCCTGAGACCCGCCTTTTTTACTCGGATTACAAAATGAAAACACTGTGTTTTCAGCGCTTTCTGTTTGGCCTGCGGCGTGCAAACAATAGCCACCGTAGGAGGGAAGACGCGCCGAGGATCCCTATAGGGGATTGAGGGCTGGGCCGGCACGATCTTCCCTCCGACCTACTTCCGTCGTCACCTAAAAACCACACCCCAACGGACCACACCCAACGGCGGAAGTATGTGCGCGTTTTCGTTTGGAAATAACAAAATAGTTTTAACGCGAGTAACACGCAGCGGACGAAATTTCCTCACTATGCGTTCGGTATTTTATGTGAAATTTTGGGTCGGAAGGGAGGGCCTGGCGTCCCGCGGCGAAAGATTGGCTGGGGCGGTTGGACTCGAACCAACACCGTCCTCATTAACAGTGAGGTGCCCTACCAATTGGACCACGCCCCAGCAGTTTCGCAACGTCCTGTCGAATCCTTCCAAGATAATCAATGAACGCGAAAGGCGCAAGCCCGCCGCGAAGATTTTTATTTCGTGGATTCCATGGGAAAACCCGCATCGGTCCAGGAACGCCAGCCGCCGTCCATGGAAATACAATTTTTGTAGCCCATTTTTTGCAGGTTATCCGCGGCCAGGGCGGAACGGAAACCTCCGCCGCAATAAAGAACAATCGTCGCGGACTTGTCGGGAACAGACGTTTCGATGTCACGTTCGATGACACCCTTGCCGAGGTGAATGGCCCCGGGCAGGTGTCCGCGCTCCCATTCATTGTCTTCGCGCACGTCCACCAGCGTGAATTTCTCGCCGGCGTCGAGCCGTTCTTTCACGTCGCGGAAATTCAATTCCTTCACGCGAGTCTTCGCATCATTGACAATGGCCAGAAATCCCGGCGCATGATTCATAAAAAATTTCTCCCGGATCGCCCTATAGTTACTAGGGCAAAGAGTAGCACAGGTAAAAGCAAGATACCTTCAGGGGAAGATTGTGCCGCGTAAGTTGAGCCAGTGGAAGGAGATAGCTTTCGTGTAGGCAAAGCAGTGTGGCCGGTGTAGAGTGGGCGTCGATTCTTGGCGCGTCGTCACGGGCATAATTTTTGATACAGGCACAACCCGGGGCGTATCCCTGGAATCAGAGGAACTAGTTTCCAGGAACTCGCAGTCCCCAGCACGAGTCCACAGGTATGCCGAATCGAGCGGAGGGATAGAAATGATGAAACCTGCCTTCTCGAAAGCCCTATTCGTATTTGTTTCCTTGCTTGCACTTATTTGCTTGGCAAAGCCTGCATTGGCTCGTCATAACGGAGGCTCTAAGGGCGGCGGAGGGTCGCATAGCGGCAAATCTCACGGGGGAGGCTCCTTCCACGGCGGAGGACGCTCCAAAGGGGCCAGCTTCAAAGCGCCCAGCTTTAAGGGGGGTGGACATTCTTACACTTCCGGCGGTTCCCGCGGCGGCAATGCCCGCGTTTCGTCCGCTCGCATGGGCGGTGGATCCAAGAACAGCGGGCGAATGAGCGGCGACTCGTATGCAAAGTCAGCAGGATTTTCCTCCCGCCCGTCTGGCAATTCCACGCGTAGTGCAGGTCTGGCTAGCGGAAGCTTTGGCTCCTCAACAAGTTCCCGCAATTTCGAGCGCTTCGGTGGTTCGCAATCGGTGGCGCAAGGATCGCGCGGGGCCTTGGGCAATTGGCGATCGTTTGGAAACTCTTCCGGGCGGCCGGTGCTCGCGTCGGCTCGGGCTTCAGGGAATGCGATGGGCGGAGGATGGCGGCCGGCGGGCAATACGTTTGGCCGTGATAGCGGGGCGGCCATGTCTCGCGGCTTCGGAAACAGCGGACGGGCTGACGGCCAGTGGCGTTCGTTTGGAAATTCCAGGAATACGTCCTTTGGCAGGAATACTTCGGGATTTTCGTCTTTCAATACGGCTCGCGCAACAGGATCGAACACGCGCTTGGGCGGCTTCGGATCCGGCTCAAACCGCTATTCGCCCAGTATCCCGGTATCGACGCGGGGCTCATCGCTCTCGTCTTTTTCTTCCGGCGGCTTAGGTTTCGGGGGGGCGCGCTTTGGCAATTCCGGTTTCGGAAACTCGTCTTTCGGCGGTTCGGGCATCTTCAATGCTGGCATCGGCTCAGGTCTGTCGGTATTTCCAAACTTACTTGGTGGTTTTCTTAACGTAGGAACGTCGCTGTTCGGAGGCCCGGGCGTGCTGGCGGCAAACGCGCTGTCGCTGGCTGTGCGTTTATTTGTATCCGGAATAGAGGCAAGCGGAACTGGTCAAGGAGATTATTCTGGCGGCGACGCCGGCTATGGGCAAGCTGGATATGGCGGAAACTTCGGCATGCAAGCTGGTTCTGTTGNNGGGCGGCTTTTGCCAACCCTATGTGTATCAACCGTTTGGATGGAGTTCTGTGGGATATTTCGGCCCTGCCAGGGTAGGCTTCAATTACCACTGGTAAAGCGGCAAATTGATTCGGTATTACCGCTTCCCTGAGCATGGAAATGCAGTTTCGGGAAGTTTCTCTTTCTTGTCACGACCTAGGGCTTAGTTTAGCTCTTCCTACCCATTATTCCCGATTGGAAGGCCCCGATTCGCTCACTAGCCTCGGACAAGGAGGCAAGAGCGATGCGTTTTCGAAAAATTGCGCGGTCCATGGCGTTTGTCGCTACAGCCGGGTTGGCAACACTGGCGCCGAATAGCAGGGCTTCCGAGCCAAAAGCAATTCCTGTGGCACAGAATCCACCGCCACCCAGTGGCCCGGCGCCCAACGCCCCGAGCGCTCCAAATGGGCCCGATAAGCCAAACAAGCCGAATAACCCGAGGAAACCTGGCCCGAACAACCCAGACACGCCAAATGGGCCAAATAATCCAAATCCGCCGAGTGGGCCGAATAACCCTACTCCGCCGAGCGGTCCAAACAACCCGAACCCGCCGAGTGGTCCGAGTCCCACTCCTCCCAGCGGTCCAAATAATCCGAATCCGCCCAGTGGGCCGAACAATCCGGGGCCGAGTAGCCCTTCAGGACCGGGAGGAGGGCCACATTAGGATGAAGGCAAAAGATTTAGTGGCGCCGGCTTCAGAGTCTCTGTGAGAACCGAGTTTTGGATCATGTAGCGCCCGCCTTCAGGCGGGCATCTGCTTGATTCCAAAGTGCCCGCCTGAAGGCGGGCGCTGCAAAAACGCGTCGATTTTGAGTTTTCACACAGACTCTTCAGCCTGTGGGGACTTCTTCGCACTCGGAAGATGCCGTTCGATATGTGGCGGCACGAAATGTGCTATCCTCCCGCCCGCTAACAGGGCTGTTGCTCACAATTACTGAAAAAAGGGAGGGGTCTTCTTATGCGCAAAATATTTGTGGGGATTTTCGTGCTGCTCATCGCGTCTTCCGCGAAGGCACAAACGCCGGTGGCCGCGACGGACATCACTGCCGCTCAGGTCCAGGCGTTTATTAAGGGCGCGCCTCAAGATCGCAACAGCGATCGGCCCATCCGCGTGATCGACGTCGGGGGATATCACGTCGGCGTGTTCGGAGTTTTTCGTCCAAAAGTTGCTCCAATTACCGCGAGCGTGCATCAAACGGCCGCCTCGGAAACCTATGTCATGCTCGAGGGCGCAGGCGTGCTTGTGACCGGCGGAAAACTGAAAGAGCCCGTGAAGCCGCGGCCCTCGACTCTCGGCGATTGGACAGACCTTGGCAGCGACGGCATCGAGGGCGGAGTGTCGCGACGGCTCTCCAAAGGCGACGTGGTCATCATCCCCGGCGGCGTGCCGCATGGCTGGGCGAGCGTCGAAGGAGACGTGACGTACCTGATTGTTCGGTCCGATCCGGACAAGAAAATTTCACTGAAGTAGCGTGGAACGCCTATTGACCGCACTTGGCGCGATTATGTTGCAACCCGCCACTCTCTCAACCGATGAGTTAGTAAGAACCACTTAGACACATTTATACATTTGAAAAGCTAAAGCTTACTTGTAGTCCTACAATTGAGTCTAGGGAACGTTCCAAGTCGGATCTCACTGTACTTCCTCAGCCAGACGAGTAGAAATTGTCATCGCGAAAACCTATAGGCAATCTTCGCGGCAACAAAGAGGTGGCAAAAACGCCGCGAGCCTCGGATGCATCATATCGACTGCTCTTCGAGAAACACCCGACACCAATGTGGGTGTTTGACGTAGAGTCTTTACGCTTTCTGGCGATTAACGAAGCAGCGATTCGGCGGTACGGCTATTCGCGCGCCGAGTTTCTGCGCATGACGATCCTGGAAATCCGCCAAGAGAAAGGCATCCCGGCATTGAGGGATATCGTCGCCTCGCAATATATAGGGCGCGAAAATTCCACCAGGTGTAAACACCGCAGAAAAGATGGAACGGTCATCGACGTCGAGATCACCATGGAAGCCGTGGAATGGTCCGGGCGCTCTGCCAGACTGGTCATGGCTACAGACATTACCGAGCGAAAGCGAACGGAAGAACAGCTCGTCCAAAGTGAAGAATCCTACCGCGAATTTGTCGAACAATCTCCAGATGCTGTTTTAGTTCATCGCCAGGGAGAAATCCTCTTTGCGAATAAGGCCTGCGTTTTACTCTTCGGCGCTTCATCCGCCCGTGAACTCATCGGAATGCAAATGTTCGAATTTGTACATCCCGATGATCGCGAAGGGGTGAGAAAGAGGATCCGGGAGTACGATCGTGACTTTACGAACGTTCGTCACAATGAGACAAGGCTTATTGGCCTAAATGGCAAGGAAACTTACACGGAAGTAGTGGCGCGCTCGATCGACTTTCTCGGGAAACCCGCGATGCAGGTGGCCTATCGTGATGTCTCACAGCGAAAACAGGCGGAAAAGAGATTGCAAGAAAGTGAAGCTAGTCTGGCGGCAGCACAACGGATTGCGCATCTAGGCAGTTGGGAACGTGATCTCATTGATCTAGACGATTGGGCGAATAACCCGTTGCGCTGGTCAGACGAGATCTTCCGCATTCTCGGCTACGGAGTCGGCGAGGTCGAGGCGTCGAGAGCTAATTTTGACCGCACCATTCACCCCGATGACCGAATTCGCATACGCGAAGTTATGTCATCGGCGATCCGCGAGAGAAAACCCTACAGCACCGATTATCGAATTATCCTGCCTAGCGGTTCTCAACGCGCTCTCCATTCGCAGGCCGATATCGTTTACGACGAGAAGACCGGGAAGCCATTGAAGATAGTCGGAATCCTTCAGGATGTCACCGAACAGAAACGGGCGGAGGAAAGGTTCCGCGGCCTTCTTGAGGCGGCGCCCGATGCAATCGTTATCGCCAACCGCGAAGGGAAGATCGTCCTGGTCAACCGGCAAACCGAAACATTGTTCGGCTATACAAAGGACGAGCTATTAAATTGCGCTCTTGAGACCCTAATGCCCGAGGGCACGCGCGGCCGACATCGTGATCTTTGCAAAGAGTTTTTCGTAGATGCCCGTGTGCGCCCAATGGGCGCGGGAGCGGAAACCTCCGGTCTGCGAAAGGACGGCAGTAAGTTTCCAGCCGAGATCAGCTTAAGCCCGCTGGAAACCGAAGATGGAGTACTGATTGTTACGATCATTCGCGATATTACGGAACGAAAGAAGGCGGAAGAAAAATTTTATAAGGCGTTCCATGTAAACCCCGAGCCCATCACCATCGCTACGGTTTCGGAGGGCCGCTACATCGATGTAAATGAAAGTTTTCTTCGCAGTATGGAGTATCGGCGGGAAGAAGTTATCGGCCACACATCCCTGGAGCTAAAGTTTTGGGAGCGCCTCGAAGATCGAGCCAAATTTATCGGGAAACTCAAGTCACACGGTTCGGTTCGTGATTTGGAAATTAATTTTATTACTAAGTCCGGCGTCCAGCGTATGGGAATGATTTCGGGCGAGAACATCGAAATAGATGGGCAGGCCTGCGTTATCGCGATCATTAAGGATCTGACAAATCAGAAGGCTCTGGAGAAACAATTGCGCCAAGCCCAGAAGATGGAAGCAATTGGTCAACTCTCCGGTGGAATCGCCCATGACTTTAACAACCTGCTGGGAGTCATCATTGGATACAGCGAGATTCTGGAAGAGAGTATAGCGGAGGGTGATTCCCTGCATAAAAGCGTTAAAGAAATCAAGAAGGCCGGACAGCGTGC
>PMOP01000483.1:0-1227 GCA_003161495.1 Acidobacteriota bacterium
CGCTCGATCCGCCAGTTTTGCGCGTGCGAGGAGATGATGGGGTCGAGCTCGTCGGCGCGCGCGGCGGCGTTTTCAAAAAGCTGATTGGCGAATTCGCGCGTGGATTTTTGGGCGCGCGCGTTTTTCCAGAAGCCATCCTCGATTCGCGACGCCTCCTGCTTCCCCATTTCCCATTGGAACAGCATCTGCAGGGCATACTCGCGGGATTTTCTGCGCAGTGTCATCTAGCGGCGCTTCCCGCGGGAAGGTTTTTTGCCGCTGCGCGAAACTGCCGCCGGGCGCAGCTGCTTGGACAGATTAGCCATTTCGATGGCGGCGAGTCCCGCGTCATAGCCTTTGTTACCGCTCTTCAGTCCCGCGCGGTCGATGGCCTGCTCGAGCGTGTCGCAGGTGAGCACGCAAAAAATTACCGGAATGCCGGTATCCAGTTGCGCGAGCTGAACGCCGCGCGCCACTTCGCCTGCGACATAGTCAAAGTGCGCGGTCTCGCCGCGCAGGATGCAGCCGATAGCGATCACCGCATCGGTGCGCCCGCCCTCCGCTATTTTTTCCGCGGTAAGCGGAATTTCAAACGAGCCGGGAACATGAACGACCATAATGTTTTCCGCGTCCGCTCCGGAAGCTTCGAGCGCGTCGACGGCGCCCGCCAACAGGCGATCGGTAATAAAACTATTGAAGCGGCTGACGACCAGTGCGAATCGCAAGCCCGCGGCATTGGCCGCCGCGCGAATTACTTTTCCGTTAAAGGGTTTTTTCATGTGATTGAGTTTCGACGACGGCGCGCAGGCGCGCTACTTTCCGCAAAATTGTGCGGCCCGCTTTTCCAAAAACGCGCGCGTTCCTTCCCGCATATCCTCGGTCGCGGTGCACAGTCCGAAGAGCGTCGTTTCGAGATACTGCCCTTCCGCGAGCGGCATTTCCGTCCCGCGCTCAATCGCTTCCATCGTGAATTTCACCGAGAGCGGCGCGTTGGCGATAATTTTTTTCGCGAGAGTTTCCGCCGCGGGCAAAAGGTCCGCGGTTTCGTACACGTGATTCACGAGGCCGATGCGCAACGCCTCTTCCGCCGAAATCATTTCTCCGGTCAGGCAGAGTTCGTAGGCGACTCCCTTGCCGCACAAACGCGTGAGGCGCTGCGAGCCTCCGTAGCCCGTCATGATTCCTAGCTTCACTTCCGGCTGGCCAAGCTTCGCCGTTTTAGCGGCCAGGCGCATCGAGCAGGCCAGC
>PMOP01000483.1:1292-15593 GCA_003161495.1 Acidobacteriota bacterium
GATGTCCGCGCCGGCCACAAACGATTTTTCTCCTGCTCCGGTCAGGATCAGCACGCGCACTTCGTCGTCCTCGCGCGCGCCGATTAAAATTTCGCGCAGCTCTTCCATGGTTTTATGGTTGAGCGCGTTCAACACCTTGGGACGGTTGAACGTGATGAACCCGATGCCATCCCGCTTTTCATAGAGCAGGTTTTCGCAGGCCATCCGCATCCCTCAATTCTTCGTCACTTCGAAGGCAATAATTTGATTGCCGCCGCGCTTTCGAGCTTCTTCGAGGCCCGCCTCAACGCTATTAATCAAATCGGTGACGATGTCCTCGTTGTCATAATCCTGTCGGGCAATCGCCTCGGCCACGGCCACGCTCATGGTCAACTGGCCTCCGTTCCACGGAGGACGCAATCCGCCAAGCGATTTTTTCAACTTCCCGGCGAACGTCTGCGCACCGGAAAGCGGCGTATCCGGCAGGACAACCGCGAGGGCCCATGAAGTGTACTTTATCGCGAGGTCGGTTTGGCGAACGATTGCTTGCACGGCCTTGGCAATCTGCTCCATGTACTGGTCAAACGGACCTTCCCCTTGCTGGCGAAGCAGTTCCGGACCGCCGTCGATCTGCAAGAGGGCCAGCGCCAGCGGCACGCCTTGCGTCCGGGCGCGCTGCGATTCATGGAGCAGGCAATCGATGTAGGAGCTGCGCGCCAGCATGCCCGTTTTTTCATCGGCCACGGCTAACGTGCGCACGAGCGTGCGAAGCCGTGTGTGGTGCACGCACATCAGCATCTGATCGCCGATGGATTGCAGGAAATACGTTTCGTTGGGCTTCCAGGCGTGCGGCACCGCGAAACCCACGATCATCATCCCGGCGGGAGTTTGTGTTTCCGGATCAGTAAGTTGAACACCGAGTAATGTTTCCAGCCCCATTTCCTTGAGAATGGGCGCGGCGGCGGCTTCGAGCGCCAATCCTCCGAGTGAATCGGGCTTGGCGCGTTCAATCTGCCCGATCAGCCGCACGATCAAGCTGCCGGGGGAGGCCTCCACGCTGGAGGAGCAATACTCCGATGCCATTTGCGGGGGCTGCCCCGGCGGGCCCACAATTGCCAGGCACCTTGCCGCTCGCAAATAATTCCCGACTTCATTCACGGCCACCGAAAGCATGGCGCGCGGCGAAGGTTGGCGGAACACGTTTTGATTGATTTCCGAAATTTTCGCGAGATCGCGCAGGGTCTCGGGAGCATATTGCGCAGTGGGAGTGGGGCGGGTCGCGGGCTCCTCGATCGCCGGCCGCGATTTTTCCGCGGGCCTTCTGGGAGCCGCGACCTCTTTCGGCCACCAGCGCGCCGCTTCAAAGAGGTTGCGCAGGCGCTCATTATTTTCCGGCTCGGCAGGAAAAAGTTCCACGATGCGTTGCAGCCGCTCCACGGCCTTGGATTGCAGCGAGTACTGAACGAAAATTTCGGCCTGAACCAGCAGGTCTTCGAGAGTCTGCCCCGATTGAACCTCATCCAGTAACACATTGGACGGCAAACTTTTACCGCGGCGGTGCTCGATAGCGGGCGCGTCCGAGTGATGCGTCGCGGCGTTGGAAAGCCGGGACTTCACGCGGCTCAAAAACTCATCGCCGACTCGCCCTTTCAAAAGGTCCATGCGCTCCTGATTGCGCGAGTCGTACGGATCGATTTCGACGAGCCTTTCAAAGGCTTCGCAGGCGCCAGGAAACTGGTTGTTGGCCACGTTTAAATCGAAGAGGCGGCCCAAAGCTTCAAAATATTTCGTCTCGCGATTGATTTCGCCGTAGAAGCTCACCCAGAACTGGACGAGGCGCAACGACTTCGGAAACTCCTCCACCAGGTGGTCGACGGCGGAACCGAATTCCGATTCCCTCCGCGCCGCCAGCATGCTTTTTTTGGTTGCCGCAAGCAGATCGGCGGCCTGATCGTCTTTACCACCCCGCAGAAACTCGGTGGCCAGCAAAAAAACTTTTTCCGCCGAACCGGTCCCTAGATTCGACATGCCATCGAGAACGGTGCGCGCGGCCTCCAGTTGCCCGGAGCGAGTGAGGGCTTCCGCATACGTTTCCAGGAACGGCGCATCCTTTTCGGTTTCGCTCAGAGGAGAAAGCAGCGCGGCTGCCGCCGCGGGGTCCCCTTTGCGCATGAGCGTCTGCGCATACAACAGCGACACGCTGCGATCGTTCGGCATGAGCTGGTGCGCTTTTCCGAAATACACGAGCGCCTCGTCATCATTTTGGGTGGTGAGCTGCCCGGCCCTTAAATATCCGCGAGAAGCCGCCGCTGAATTTCCCAGGCGTTCGGCCAATTCGGCCACGGCGATATGACGGTCGCGATTTTCGGAATCCAGCTGCGCAATGCGCACGTAGCAAGCCAGCGCATCTTCGCCCTTGCCGCCCAGCTCGAAGGCCATGGCCGCGGCCATGAATTGTTCGGTGGCATCTTCCACGCGGTTTTGCTTTTGCAAAAGAAGAGCGTATCGCGCGACGCGTTCCGGAGGCTGCTGATGAGGCTTCAGAAAACGCGCGTACAGGGCCAGCGCCTTGGGCTCCTCTTTGGGCGCAGTGAAATGATCAAAGAGCATCCCGTAATAAAGGGCCGCGCGGTCCGGCTGATTCTGCCTGGTAAAAAGGTCGCCCAGCGACTGCATGGCTTCCAGGTGATCGGGCGAGGCCGCGAGCACCGATTGATAGGCCTCGATCGCCTCGTCGATGCGGCTCTTCTCGACAAAGCGCTTGGCCTTTTCCAGTTGTTTGGCGATGTCCACGCTCATGCGGGCTCGGACGGTTTTTCCTTAATGAAGTTGCGACCGCGGACTCGCGGATCGACACAGACTAGAACAAAATCAACTATATACCGCTGCGGCTTCGCGCGCCAAACCGATCGCGAATCGGGCTGCTCAATTTAACATCGTCCATCAAAGGGAGGTCTCGACCGAAGATCTCTGCGGGAGGAGAAGTAATTCCGAACCCTGTCGGTTATGGCGTGGGGGAGCCTCCCGCTTTTTCTCCAAGTACCCACGCCTTCATGTTCTTCCAGTCCGGATCGTCCTCGGAGGCAAATTGTCTGCCTCCCTGGTGGGTGTCGGCGAGTCCGCCCGCTTCCGGCGCCATCGGCATTCGCAGAAACAGGCTCAGGGACGGGTTGCCGGGAACTACCAGCTTCGAGACGGTCTCGAAGTTGCGCCGGGACTGCTCCTCGGTCCAAAAGCTCGCGCCGGGTGTCAGCATCTCCAGGCTTAGAGGGCCGCCGCCATGGCGGCTCATCTGATGGCAAACGTAGCAGCGGGCATGATCCTCCGACCGCTTCTTCAGGAAGATCGGCTCGACGCGCGTTTTGAAATATTCGTAATCCAGCTGCGGAGTTTGCGCGTCGGGACTCGCGGGAGTCTGCGCCGTCGCAGGGGGAGTGGATGTGTAGAGCAGAACAGCCGTCGCGAAAACGAAACCTGCGGTAATAATTTTTGGCAGAATTCTGGAAATCATAATCCTCACCTCAGCTGCGTTTCAAAGCCTGTAAGACAGCAGGCAGTTGCGCATCTCTAACCAACTGCCGAATCACTTATTTCTTAAGGCAGCACCAACGTGCTGATCCGGTCGGGCATTTCATGGACCGGAATGCGCGCCACCTCTTTGATTGCGTTCACATCGATGGCCGTAATCGACTTGGTCCCACAGGTGGAGATGTAAACGGTTTTGCTGTCCGGAGTGAAAGTGACCCAGGCAGGGCCGCCGCCTCTCGGAGATTTGCCGGGCACTTCGGTGTCAGGCAAGGAGACATGACCTAACAGTTTGAGGTCGGGAAGCGAGTAAACGAAAACAGCATTGGCCGGCCTGCTGTTGGTCCACAGCGTCTTATTGTCCGGGGCTATGCCGATGCCGTGGCTGATACCCTCGCAACCTGGAGGAAATCCCTTGGGCTCGTCGGGATTTTTGATTCGATCCACTTCTTTGTGAGTCGCAAAATCGACGACTGAAAAGCCATTCGTTTTGTTCAGTTGCGCGAAGATCCGGTGGCCCGAGCCGTCAGGGTTGCTTTCAATGATTACGGGCAGCACTCCCTGGTCGTAGTTAACCTCCCAGGCGATTTCCATCTTTTGAAGATCAAAGACGGTGATGAATTGCCCGCCCGGCGAACCGGCTGCGGCAAATTTTCCATCCGCCGTCAGCGCCACGTCGTGCAGCCCTCTTCGCACCGGAATACTTTTCACTTTCTCCAGGGACTTGGCGTCGATCACGTCCAGCGCCCCGGCGTCCACCGCATCGAGGCCGGTATTGCGAATGCAGATTACAATCAGCTTTCCGTCGCTGGTAACTTGCGCGTCGTTGGCCCAGCCGCTGAGCGGCACTTTTTTAATTTGCTTCCCGCTTTTTCGATCCCGGACGTCGAGTACGTCCTCGCTCCTGCTGGTGATGTAGAGCCGGCTTCCGTCGGGAGAGAATCGCACCACCTCGGGCGACTCGATGCCTTTGATCACTTCCACGACCTTGTTCGTCGCCGTGTCGATCACATCAATAGTTGTTCCGCCTCGGTTCGCGACATAGATCCGGGCCGTAGCCGCGGCCAAAGGCAGCGCCGCGAACAGAATTCCGACGAGCAGCCACGCGTTCCTTCGTCCGCAAAAGTATTTTTTCATGTTGGTTCGGCTCATAGTGCGAAGGCGCTCCTTACCCTTTGGCGCAGAGAGTAGAACCGCTCGAACCGTAAGTCAAGCTCCTCGGTCCCGCAAGCGTAACGCTTCACATGCAAAAGATCGGCGGAACAAATCCGATCGCGGTGGGGGGTCCATTGTAAACAGGTCAGAATCTCGCAGCCTCCTGGTTGCGGAGGCAAGCCTTAACCCAATGTGTGCAATATTGAACAGACACCCAAAACACAAAAAAGGTATGACATATCGGATCGCAAGGACGATGAATCTAACACCCACCTCGGGGCCGGATTAGTCCCCACATTCGGCCCCCTCCTTAATTTCAAGCCTGCGAAGTACGCCGAAAGGATTACATCTGATAAAGGCATCTCCGGAATGTTCCTTACGTTTAAGGCCGAGGGGTGAATATGGAAAGACATACTCCGGCAAACTATTCCCGCGACGACCCGAGGCCCTTAAGGGACTGAGATGGCTTTGAAATATAAAGTGCGGTACGCGAGGCGGCTGGACCGGTGGCCGGAGCCTGTCGTCTGGCTTTGCGGCTTGCCGGACTGCAGACACAAACATCAGGTATTTGCATGGCTGCATGCTGCATGGCGGCGTCCCTGGTTGCTAAGGCGTGAGTAAAGGCGGGACCGAAACTTTAGGTAACAGGTTTATTCACCAGTTCTTCCGCGGCGATGAGGACTTATTCAACTGCTCTCCTCTCAGTCAAATAAACCGCCGGGCGAATTAGAGTAAAGCATTCAAACTTCTACTGAATTAGCTGTATTGAGACTCTCGATTCGCTATCGGAAACTGAGTTGCACAATTTCGAGATGTGCATGGCGGGAGAAATATAAGGCTGGGGAATTACACCTATGTTGGATTGGCATTCAGGAAAAATTTCCAGAACGCCCAGAACGCTAGGAGCCTTCAACATGATGAATAGAATTTGGCGCCGGTTTGTTCGCCCGGGATTTGCGGTTCGCCTCCCGGCTCTGGCAAGTATTTTCGCCTTCCTTCTGCTGATTGCGCCGCAATTGTCAGCTCAGGTAAGCGCGAACCCGGATTTGGAGATCTTCAGCGCGCCGGGCGCGACGCAGACTTTCACCATTACCGTCTCGGCAGGCACGACTCTGGGAAGCTTCTCAGTTTTGACTCTGGGAGCGCCGAATCTTGATTTTACGTCGGTTCCGTCTGGGACCACATGCCCCAACGTGGTCGCCGGCTCATGCACGATTGAAGTCCTGTTCCAGCCACGTGCCCCAAACAGACGGCAAGGAATGATAGTGCTCAATGACACAAGCGGCAACGTACTGCTGGTCGTTTCGCTTGATGGCTCCGGGACCGGGGCGATGGCAGGTTTTGGCCCAGGCATCATTTCAACGTTTGCAGGCAATGGCACGGCGGGCGACGGCGGCCCAGCTACGAGCGCGCTACTGGCAGGTCCTTCGGGCATCGCAGTGGATGGATTTGGCAATCACTACATAGCGGACCAGAAGGCCAACAAGGTTCGCAAGGTGACCGCGGCGGGAGTCATCTCGACGTTTGCGGGTACGGGCGCTCCGGGCTTCTCCGGCGATGGCGGTCTTGCCACCAGTGCAACGCTAAGCGGACCCATGTCCGTTATCGTGGACGGAGCTGGGTATGTTTATATCGCCGACACGGGGAATAACGTAATTCGCATGGTGAGTACCACTGGGATTATTTCGACATACATGGGCCAATACTATGCGCCCGGCACCACTCCCCCGGCGGTATGCGCCGCGGCGACAAATCCCGTTGGCGATAACTGCCCCGGCAATCAGATGATCATGAATATGCCCGTGGACATGGTTTTTTGCCATGCTCAAAACATTCACGTCTCGGACAAGCTGAACAATAGAGTCCGCACGATCGTGAGGACATCTTACGACACCATCACGCAGGTGGGAGATGGCGTAGCCGGCTTTGCTGGTGACGGCGGACCAAACACCAGCGCCGAGATCAACGGTCCGACAGGTCTTATCATGGATGCCGCGAACTTCATCTACGTCGCAGACTCCGGCAATCACGTCATTCGCAAGACTCTGCTGACCGGGACTACCCCGAACCCTATTTCGACAGTCGCGGGCACGCCCCTCAGCCCCGGCAATACTGGCGATGGCGGGCTTGCCACCACCGCACAACTGAATGACCCCCGCGGCGTGGCCGTAGACCCCGCTGGAGATATTTATATTTCCGATTCCGCGAGCGCGGTAGTTCGTAAGGTGAACGTGGCTACGGGAATAATCTCGACCGTCGTGGGCACTGGGACAGCCGGCTACACGGGCGACGGTGGCGCTGCCACCAGCGCTCAATTGAATGTTCCCGCAGGCATATTGTTGGATGAAATCGGCAATCTATACGTCACCGATTCCCAGAGCTCTGTAGTTCGCAAGGTGGATTTCTCCGACGCGCCCTCGCTCACTTTTGCCAGTACGGCGGTAGGCGCGACCAGCGCTGCGCAGGACGTCACCGTGATGAATCTGGGCAACGCACCGTTGACGCTCAGCCCGATCACCGCGGCAGCGAATTACTCGCTTGGAGGCTCGGACACCTCATGCAACCTGTCGAACGGCCAGACGCTAAGCCTGGCGACCAGCTGCATCCTGGGCATCGAGTTCACACCGGCGACTGCGGGCACGCTTAGCGGAAGCGTTGTTCTCGCCGATAACTCGAACCCGACAGCCCAGACCATCGCATTGACCGGTGCAGCGACTGCGCAGGCGGACTCTTATACGCTAACGGCGCCAAGCTCGACGGTTTCCATGACCGCCGGGAGCAGCGGAACGGCGACGCTCACGCTGACCTCAGCCAGTTACACAGGAACGGTTTCTTTCACAACGACCGTCACTTCGACCGATGGCACTCCCGCAGACGTGACCGCCACCGCTACGTCCGTCACTTTAACCGCGGGCGGCACCGGGACTTCCACCGTGACCATTGCAGCCAATATGAGTGCGGCGAATCGTACTCCGTCGGCTCCGTGGAATGGCGGCGGCACCGTGATGTTTTGCGCGTTTCTGCTTGGGGCGCCCTTTACGTTCCGCCGGAAACGCCTGCTCGCGGCATTCCCATTGGTGCTGGCAATTTCCCTGACGGGATTCATGATGGCCTGCGGCGCGGTGGGCAGTTCGACCACCACTCAGTCACATCCGCAGGGAGCACGGACGTACATCGTGACGGTGACTCCAACGGGAACGGCAAGCACAGGAGGGTCGGCCACGGTGACAAATCCAGCCGCAGCGACAATCACGGTGACGGTGCAATAGTCCGCGTTGCAAGACTGCGACTATTCACGGCTTCTCATAAAACGCGAAATGTAACCTCTATGGGAACGATGACCGCAACGGGTTTGCCATCGGCGCCGTAAGCGGGTTTGAATCTCCACTGCTTCACCGAGTCAATCGCAGCTTCTTCCAAGCTGACCCACGCTCTATCCAATGACTGAGGCCCAACAACTCGCTTGTTTGAGGTCGATACCTGCGTGGCATGGACGTACGTGATATTTCCTTCGGTTGTGATGATGCCCTCAAGCACAATATTTCCCTCGTATTTCGCCGAGCGCGCTTCCGGTGTGAACTGGGGATCGGGACAATGTGTACACTTCGGGGGAGTCATCCCTGGCACGACATGTCGGATGATACCTTCTGGACTGCCAACATGAGCAGGATTTTGCTGTGGATTTGTAACGAACAATTGCGAAATATAGCCCTTCGTTCCGTTTCCGAGTTGCACTTTGTAGAAGCCCACTTCGTCGTAGATGATCGTGATGGGTTCATCACATTTTACAGTGGCGATTGGTGAAGTCGCGCCGGGAGTACGGAGCACAATAACTTCGGTGGCTTGAATGCCGCATGAGACCCGGGCACCAGAGGTTTGATCTTTCGACTCGAGCGTTTGTTTATTTGAATCTACTTGACCGGTCAATGAGCTATTTAACGGTGGGAAAACACTCAGAAGCAACAGTGGCAAGCCCAAAACCGCCCGTGATTGTCTTTGCATCTTCACCTTAATACTGTGGATTCTGCGACAGAATACCCCGGCCTCCTTGTAACTACAATGGCCGACAGCTCTAGTTAGGTAACCACAGCAACGGAAACTAGTCGGTTCCAGACTTCGCCGCGCCGCTTCCTGACTGCCGACTCTTGTGGCACACTGAATTGTTACGGAGCGGTTCAAGAATCCTGCTGGGCATCGAGCTGTTACACTTCTGCCCGGAAATCGCTTCGGACAGGAGACATTTACCGGTGTGCGGGCGCGAGTTGTCCACCTTGGGTGGACAGGCCGCCTGAATGCAAGACCGAGCGCCGGCAGGCTGACTGATGGACCCACGTTTCGTCCGCAATTTTTGCATTATCGCGCATATTGATCACGGCAAGTCCACGCTCGCCGACCGCCTGCTCGAGCTTACAGGCGCGCTCAGCCAGCGCGAGATGAGCGCGCAGGTGCTTGACTCGATGGACCTCGAGCGCGAGCGCGGCATCACGATCAAGGCCAAGAGCATTCGCCTTCATTACAAGGCGAAGGATGGAAACGAATACCAGCTCAACTTGATCGACACGCCCGGCCACGTGGATTTTTCCTACGAAGTTTCGCGCGCGCTTTCCGCGTGCGAAGGCGCGCTGCTCGTGGTCGATGCGAGCCAGGGCGTCGAGGCGCAGACCGTCGCCAACACGTTTCTCGCGGCGCAGCACAATCTCACCATCATTCCCGTCATCAACAAGATCGATCTTCCAGCCGCGCAGCCCGAGCAAGCGAAGGAGCAGATCGAAAACGTTCTGGCGATTCCAGCGTCCGACGCGCTCCTGATCAGCGCCAAAAGCGGCATCGGCGTGGACTCCGTGTTGGAAGCGGTCGTGGCGCGAATTCCTCCGCCCACCGGCAGTTCGGACG
This sequence comes from Acidobacteriota bacterium, assembly GCA_003161495.1. GTDB lineage: Bacteria > Acidobacteriota > Terriglobia > Acidiferrales > UBA7541 > Palsa-360. Next base: position 10,845 of record PMOP01000483.1, read on the forward strand.
CGCCGCTGCAAGCGCTGATTTTCGATTCCTGGTTCGATGCGTTTCGCGGCGCGGTGGTTCTGGTGCGCGTGATGAACGGCCGGATCACGAAGCACATGAAAATTCGGCTTTGTTTTAACGACCAGGTGTATGAAGTCGAAGCGCTGGGCGCGCTCACTCCAAAGCCCGTGGTGCTCGAAGAACTGGCCGCGGGAGACGTGGGCTTCGTCGTCGCCAATATCAAGCAGGTGGCCGATGCGCGCATGGGCGATACCATTATCGAGGCCGCGCGGCCCGCTCCGCAGCTTCCCGGATTTGAAGCAACCAAGCCCATGGTGTTTGCGGGCCTGTTTCCCGTGCTGGCAAGCGATTACGAAAATTTGCGCGACGCACTCGGGAAATTGCAGCTCAACGACGCGGCTTTTTTCTATGAGCCGGAAAATTCCGTGGCGCTCGGTTTCGGTTTCCGTTGCGGATTTCTCGGCCTGCTGCACATGGAGATTGCCCAGGAGCGCCTGGAGCGCGAATTTAACATCAACCTCATCACCACCGCGCCGAGCGTGCGTTACCGCATCACGACAACCGCCGGTGACGTTGTCGAAGTGGACAGCCCCACAAAATTTCCGCCGCCTAACGAAATGGCCAAGATCGAAGAGCCGGTGATCACGGCGATGATTATCACGGCCGAGGAATCGGTCGGCGGGATTTTGCAGCTGTGCGAGGAAAAACGCGGCGTGCAGAAAAATTTCGAGTATCTTTCGCCGCAACGCGTGATGCTGACCTACGAGATGCCGCTAAACGAAATCGTGCTCGATTTTTACGACCGGCTGAAGAGCGCGTCGCGCGGGTACGCGTCGCTCGACTACCACCTGGCGGGCTACAAGGAAGCCGACCTCGTGAAGATGGACATACTGATCGCGGGCGAGCCGGTCGACGCGCTGGCGCTCGTTTGCCATCGCGAATTTTCCTACGAGCGCGGGCGCGAACTCGTCGCGCGCTTGCGCAAGCTGATCCCCCGCCAGATGTTTGAAGTGCCGATCCAGGCGGCCATCGGCAGCCGCGTGATCGCGCGCGAAACCGTCGCCGCGATCCGCAAGAATGTCCTCGCCAAGTGCTACGGCGGAGACATCTCGCGCAAACGCAAATTGCTCGAGAAACAAAAAGAAGGAAAGAAACGCATGAAGCGCGTGGGCCGCGTGGATATCCCGCAGGAAGCGTTCCTCGCCGTGCTGAAAGTTGCCAGCACTTCCGACGAATAATGCGGCTACCTTAATTTATGAAATCCACTTTTAAGCCGAAGAAGTTCGTTACGAATCGCCGCGGAAAGAATATCGGCGTAGTCCTTTCCATCAAGGAATATAATTCGCTTTTGTCGAGCGCCGAAGAGCTGGAATCGATTCGCGCGTATGATGCGGCAAAAGCATCCGGCGACGAAGCCGTTCCATTTCAAAAAACCGCACAGAAAAGTGCACGCTTGCGCAAGTAAGTAATCCCGTCCTCAATTCCCTTCTCTGCGCCCCCTCTGTGTTCTCTGTGTTAATTTCCGAAAAGCGTTCAACACAGAGAACACAGAGGAGCGCAGAGAGAAACCTTTGAGAAATACCGGGGAGAATTATGATTTCGGAATTTCACGAGTGCGGATTTCCGCGCCGAGGCTGCCGCTTGCGAGTTGCACTTTGACCTCCGCGCCGACAGAAACCTGGTCGGCGGCGCTGACCACGTTTCCCGCGGCGTCGGTGCAGATGGCATAGCCGCGCTGCAGGACGCGCAGCGGGCTGCGCTCGTCCAGCTGCACGCGCAGGCGTTCCAATCGCTGTCTTTTTCCCACGAGGAAGCGTTCCATCCGCATGCCGAGTTCCGCCGAACGCTGCACGAGGCGCAAGCCAAGCGTGCGGATGCGCGCGCGCAGGTCGAACGACGCGATGCGCGTTGCGGCAATCGTGTAACGGTGGCGCAGGCGCTCGATGCGGCCTTCCAGCGCGACGCCGAGCCGCGAGGTGAGCTCATCCGTCTGTTGCCGGTGACGGCGCAGCAAATCTTCCAGGCGCCGAAATCCGATGTGCGTCGTGAGCGCTCGCAGGTGATGCCGCCACTCGAGCAGGATATACTGCATACGCTGCGAAATTTTGTGTTCCAGTTCGCCGAGATGCCTTTGAAATTCCTGGCGCGATTTCACGACAATTTCGGCCGCTGCGGAAGGCGTCGATGCGCGCACGTCCGCCACAAAGTCCGCGATCGTGAAATCGGTTTCGTGCCCCACGCCGCTCACGATCGGGATCGTGCATGCGGCAATGGAACGCGCCACGACTTCCTCGTTGAACGCCCAGAGATCTTCGATCGAGCCGCCGCCGCGAGCCAGCAGAATGACGTCCACCGATTGTTTGCGATTGAAATATTTCAGCGCCGCGGCGATCTCTTCCGCCGCGCCGTCGCCCTGCACGCGCACGGGATAAACGATGAGGTGCAGATTCGCAAATCGCCGCCGCAAAATGCGAATAATATCGCGCACGGCCGCGCCTCTGGGCGAGGTAACGACGCCGATGCGCCGCGGCAGCATGGGCAGCGGCTTCTTGCGCGCTTCGTCGAAAAGTCCCTCGGCGTCGAGACGCTTCTTGAGCTGCTCGAACGCCAGTTGCAGCGCGCCCACTCCGGACGGCTCGATGTGCTCCACGTAAATCTGATATTCGCCGCGCGGCTCGTACACGCTGATCGATCCGCGCACGATGATTTTCAATCCGTCTTCAGGCCGGAATTTCAGCCGCATCGCCTGCGTGCGAAAGCACACGCAGCGCACCTGCGCCTTGGCATCCTTGAGAGTGAAATAGAGATGCCCGGACTGCGCGGGGCGATAGTTGGAGACTTCGCCTTCAACCCACAAATTGGAGAATTGCGAGGTGAGCACGCCGCTGATTCGCGCCGTCAACTCCGCCACGCTCCAGATTTTTCGCTCCGGCGCGAGATTCAGCTCGAATTGTTTTACCTTTTCAGCCATTGCACCAGCCGCAGAATCAGCGTAAACGCCACGCTCAGCAGGATACACGTCACCACGGGAAAATAAAACGATCCATGTTTTCCCTGGTGGACGATGTCGCCCGGCAGGCGCCCAAGCCGCAACGGAAAACCTCCGCGGCGCGCAGCCAGCCACACGAGCGCGCCAACCGCGGCCAGCGCCGCGCCCGCGAAGACCATCATTCGCCCGAGTTCGCGCAGGGGTTCCACCAGCTTTAATTCTACCTAAATTCCCAGTCACGCAACCACATGCCACGAAGAAGCGTGTCGGGTCTGTTCCCGAACGGTCCTATCCTGCTGGAGAAGGTATCGCACCAAGAGGAAAAGCAAAATTGTGACAATGCAAATACAGCAGATGCATGTTTCGCGGCGCGGATTATTAAACTGTTCTAATAATTATTCACATGTCTCATACCGTACATTCAGCTAAACGAACAATGTGATGGAATAGCATTCCTGGGAATAACGAAAAACATGACGAACACAAAAGCATCACCCCACAGGATATTGCTGCTCTCCAACGATCCCGCTATCGCCAAATCGATTTGCGCCGCGCTGATAGACGCAGGCAATCAACAGTTCGAGGTGGAATGGGTTCACCAACTGGCCGAGGGCAGTGAGCGGCTGCGCAAGGAAAAAAATATTGCCGCGGTCTTGCTGGAATTGGACCTGCCTGATAGCCAGGGCCTGAATACCTTCGAGCAGTTGTTCGTGGTGGCGCCCAACATTCCGATGTTGATCATCCTTAGACAGGCGAATGAAACTCTGGCGAAACAAGCGGTGGAGCGGGGTGCGCAAGACTATATCCTGCCCGATCATTTCAATACCTATTCGCTGACGCGCGCCCTGTGCCATGCGATCGAACATAAAGTTGTCGAAGAAGCGCTGTACCAGGAAAAAGAACGCGCCGTGGTTACCCTCAATTCAATTGGCGACGCCGTTCTGTGCACCGATATTTCCGGCAACGTCACTTATCTCAATCTGGTTGCGGAGAACATGACAGGTTGGCAGCGCGACGAGGCCATCGGCCGCCCTCTGGCTGACGTTTTTAAAATCATCGACGGAGAGACACGGCAGACCGCTCGAGATCCCATGGAAATGGCGGTCGATGAAAACAAAACGGTGGGACTGACTTTGAATTGCGTGCTCATCCGTCGTGACGGACTGGAATCCGCGATTGAGGATTCCGCCGCTCCGATCCACGACCGCTCCGGCCAAATCACCGGAGCGGTGATCGTCTTTCACGATGTGACCACGGCCCGGCGCATGGCGATGCAAATGACGTACGCCTCGCAGCACGATCTGATTACCAATCTGCCAAATCGTCTTTTGCTGAAGGACCGAATTGACCAGGCGATTGCCCTGGCCCATCGCCAGCGCAAATCCATTGCGGTGATCTTCCTCGACCTGGATCGTTTCAAATATATTAACGATTCGCTGGGACATTCCGTCGGCGACAAAGTCCTTCAATCCGTCTCCAGCAGATTGGTAGCCAGTGTGCGCGCCTCCGACACGGTGAGCCGCCAAGGCGGAGATGAATTCGTGATCCTGCTTTCGGAGCTTTCTTGCCCGGAAGCGGCGGCGGTGAGTGCCCAAAAAATACTTTTTTTGGTGAACCAGCCTCAATCCATCGAAGGGCACGATATCCATGTCAATGCCAGTATCGGCATAAGCATTTACCCGGAAGACGGGGAAGATGCGGAAACGCTGATCAAGAACGCGGACATGGCGATGTATAACGCCAAGGAAGACGGGCGCAAC
>PMOP01000483.1:15612-17423 GCA_003161495.1 Acidobacteriota bacterium
CCAGCCGAAAGTCAATCTCGCAACGGGAGAGATCACTGGAGTCGAGGCGTTGATACGCTGGCAGCACCCGTCTCGTGGACTCATGCTTCCTGCCCAGTTCGTGCCCATCGCGGAAGATTGCGGCCTGATCGTCGAGATCGGGCGTTGGGTGTTGCGCGAAGCGTGCCGCCAGGCCCGCGCCTGGCAGATCGCCGGCTTGCCGTTCAAGCGTATTTCCGTAAATGTTTCTCCACTTGAATTTCACGATCGTGGTTTTTTGAAGGGTGTCCAGGCAATCCTCACGGAGACTCGTTTGGAAGGGAAATATCTCGAACTCGAGCTTACCGAAACCGTCCTGATGGAAAATGCCGAATTTTCAACCTCCGTACTTCAGGCCCTCAAAGCCATGCATGTGCAGCTTGCAGTGGATGACTTTGGAACCGGCTATTCCAGCTTCAGCTACCTCCGGCAATTTCCAATCGATGTTTTAAAAATTGACCAGTCTTTCGTTAAGCAAATCATGTCCAATTCCACAGACTCGACTATCGTGGGCGCGATTATCGGCATGGGGAAAGGCCTCGGGCATCTGGTACTTGCAGAGGGCGTCGAAACGCGGGAACAGCGGGATTACCTTATTGGCCAAGCGTGCGCGGAAGGGCAAGGATATTTATTCAGCCGCCCCCTGGTTGCCGCGGCATTCGCCAGTTTTCTGAGGCAGGGCGTCGCGGAATTTGCCGTCCATTGAAAATTGCCGGTTCGCAGCCGATATTTGTAGCACAACCACTCATGAGTGTGGCTGTTCCGTTGCACTCAATAAAAGCGCACAGCCAAGTGAGCTTGTGCTACGCGGCTTCTTTCGCAATCTGCAAAACCACCGCTCCGCTCAAGCTCAAATCAATTCGTAACCGGCGAAGAAATAGCCCAGTTCAAATGCAGCCGTCTCGGGGGCGTCCGATCCGTGCGTGCAATTGCTTCCGATGCTCGTGCCGAGGTCGCGACGAATCGTACCGGGCGCGGCCTTGGCGGGATCGGTGGCGCCCATGGTGTCGCGCCATTTCAAAATCGCGCCTTCCGCTTCCAGAGCGAGCACAACCACTTTGCCGGAACTCATGAACTCGGTGAGTTCTCCGAAAAAGGGGCGCGCGGCATGCACCGCGTAAAAACCTTCCGCCTCTTTCTTTGTAAGGCGCAGTGACTTGATCGCCACCACCTGGAATCCGGCCTTTTGAATCCTTGAAACAATTTCTCCGGACAGTCCGCGTCCAAAGGCGTCCGGCTTAACGATTGCTAGAGTTCGTTCCATCGCCATTCCATATTCTCCGTAATCGAAAATTTTTGCGGAACACTGTTTCTAATTTGTCTCCGGACGTGCCTTTCGTGGCGCAGGCTTCAGAGCCTGTGTGACAACTACAATTCATAGCCACAAATTGCGTGGCGGCCTTTTTCCCACCACAATATATTGTGGTCGGAGCAGGTGAAAACTGATTTGCCACACAGGCTCTTCAGCCTGTGGGGTTAAATCTCGCAAGCATCAAAACCCACAGGCTGAAGCCTGCGCCACCAGGCCCGCTTTCCTACTTCTTAATCGCCGCAGCTAACGTCACGCCAATGTCGGCCGGGCTCTGGATCGTAAGAATTCCAGCCGCGGCCATGGCTTTGTACTTCTCCGCGGCGGTGCCTGCGCCGCCGCTGATGATCGCGCCCGCGTGGCCCATGCGGCGTCCTGGAGGCGCGGTCTGCCCGGCAATTAATCCGACGACAGGTTTTTTCACTTTGGTTTTGATGTAGGCCGCGGCCTGCTCTTCCGCGTCGCCGCCGATTTCGCCGATCAT
>PMOP01000200.1 GCA_003161495.1 Acidobacteriota bacterium
TCGGCGCATTTTAGAACGGCCAGGTCCGTCGACGCATCACGCCCCGCGAGCGTCGCCGGCACGATCCGTCCATCCGCCAAAGTTACATGAATTTCTTCGTCGCGGCGCAGCGCGTGCTCCGCGGTTACCAGGATACCGGCGCGCCATACCACTCCGCTCGAAGACCCGCGCGCCTCCGTGTGAATCGCGACGACGCTCGCCGCCGCTCGATCGGTTTCTCGTGCCAGTGCATTCGATAGATCAATGAGTTCTGTGGACATGTTCTGAACCTCCACGGGCAGAATGCCTTACACCCACAACGCATACATCAGTCAAACGGCTAGGTCCTTACCTGCCCATTCGGACTGATCGTTGTGGTCCTAATTGGATGGTGCCAACCGCGTGTTTGGCTCTTCCAGAACAATTCAAAAACTTGATTTGAGTGGAGGGCGGACCTATAGTTCCACATCAGGCGGCGCATAATTTTTTCTGGGAAAATATTTAATATTTGCAATCCCGTGCCGCGTCTGAGTCTGACAACTGGATGAAGGGGAGGAAAAACCCATGTGGCATCGGGTTTCTTTGCCCGTGAGGCGAACCTTGGATGAATGTGCAGGCCTCTATATCTATTTGCGGCGAATTGTTTTTGCGATATGCCTCCCCGGTTCCATCGTTATCTTGATAGTTGCTCTTGCTTTTTCAGCGAACGCATTCGCGCAAACAGGAAAATCGCCCGAAGCGGAAAAAACTCAACCGACTGCCGCGCCCCTCTCCCATGATCTGTCCGGAGTCTGGATGCAATATCCGGATGGCAATGTGCCCGGAGTGCCCGGTATGAACGCTGTCGATGAAAGAACTCGGCCTCCCTTGACGCCCTGGGGAAAGGCCAGGTTCGATGCCGCGAAACCTCTCGTGGGCCCGCGAGCTATTCCCGGCGTGGAAAATAATCCGGAACTGCGTTGCGAGCCGGACGGCCCTCCGAAACTTCTCAACCTTCCCAATCCATTTGAAATGATTCAGATTCCGGGCAGGGTGCTGATGTTTTTTGAGCTGGGACACATCTGGCGCCAAATCTGGACCGACGGGCGCGCGCTTCCGAAAGATCCCGACCCCACTTATTTGGGATATTCGGTTGGCAAATGGGAGGGCGACACTTTTGTCGTCGACACAATTGGTTTTAATGACAGGCTCTGGGACGATTCCTTCGGAAATCCGCGCAGCGACGCGACGCACCTGACCGAGCGGTACCGGCGACTCAATCATGACACGTTGGAATTACATATCATAATTGATGATCCTAAAGCGTATACGAAAACCTGGGTGAGTCCTCCGAAACTTCACAAGCTGGAGCCCGCCTGGGAGATCGCGGAATGGTTCTGCATCCTGGACGAAGACAAAGTTTATGATGACGCAGTCCGAAAGCCGGCGGGCGTCGCGCCCGAGTTCAACAAATAGGGGAAAGGTTCTCATGAAGCAGTTCACGCAATATATCGCTGTACTGGGATCCATGCTGGCATTTTCATCCGTCGCCTTCGGCCAAACGGAAAAGCAAACGGAAGCGCCGAATTCTCACGTTTCGTCCTCCGCGTTGTCTCACGATTTGTCAGGCGTATGGATGCCGTATTCGCTGCACATGGACGGAATTGATGAAAAGCTGCGCCCGCCCCTGACGCCTTGGGGCCAGGCAAGATTCGACGCCTCCGCTCCCTTGGTAGGACCAAGGGCCATTGCGGGCAAAGAGAACAACCCGGCTCTGCGCTGTGAGCCGGAAGCCGTTCCCAAATCTCTCATTCTGCCCAATCCATTCGAGATCGTTCAGATTCCCGGCAGGATGTTCATGTTTTTTGAGCAGTACCATCTGTGGCGCACCATTTGGTCCGATGGGCGTCCGCTTCCCACGGATCCCGATCCAAGCTTTTTGGGCTACTCGGCTGGAAAGTGGGAGGGTGATACGTTTGTGGTGGAAACCATCGGCATGAACGACAAACCCTGGGTCGATTCCTACGGCAATCCGCGCAGCGAACAGATGCGACTTACCGAGCGCTACCGCCGTTTGGACCATGACACATTGGAAATGCAAATCACGATGGAAGACCCCAAAGCCTACACGAAACCCTGGGTAAATCCCCCGCAACGCTTTAAACTGGAACCAGGCTGGGAAATCGCGGAATTTTTCTGCATCGTGGACGAAGAAAACAGCTATGGCGACGCCGTTCGTAAGCCGGCAGGCGTCGCGCCCGGGCAAAAATAAAAGAGCTGGAGCAGGAGGGAAGTAAAGGAAGTTGAGGATGTAAAGGAAATCCAGGAAGTAAAGGAAAAGAAAAGATGCCGGTTGCGACCTGCGCTGACGATTTTTCCGTTCCTTTACTTCCATTTCCTCCTAATCTTCCTCAACTTCCTTTCTTCGGAGCGCGAATCCGATGATTATCGAAAATCTGGAGCAAGTCACGCAAGCGGTGCTGGACGAAATGAAGCGGACGCCGGACGCGCGCACCAGGGAAATTCTGGAAAGCATGGTGCGGCACCTGCACGCCTTCGTGCGTGAAGTTAAGCTAACTGATGAGGAATTTGACAAAGCAATTAACCACGTTGTTGCTCTGGGGCAACTCACAACGGAAAGCCACAACGAAGTCAGGCTCATCGCCGGAACGCTGGGCGTCTCCACTCTCGTCTGCCTCATGAACAATGGCCCGAATGCCGCCACCGAAAGCTCGTCCAATCTTCTCGGCCCGTTTTGGAGATCGGGTTC
>PMOP01000407.1:0-1309 GCA_003161495.1 Acidobacteriota bacterium
TCGGGTGGCTAGCCTCGGATGGAAATGTCGCTGAAGCTGAGAACCACACGTCCGCCGGAAGTGAAACGGCCAAAACTCATTTCCGGCCGGAATCGCGAAAACAGGAGCACCAGATCAAGCTGGCGGCGAACCGTGTCCGTGTCGGGCCCGGCAAGAATTCTGTAACTTACGGCCTCGCCCAATGAGTTAATTGTGGCTTCCACGAGCAGCGCATGCGGTCCTGAATGCCCGGACTCTTCGAGGCCGGTGATCGGAAATGGAGCAAGAGCCTCGAGGCGCGCGGGCTGCAGCAAATTCGTCGGCGAATCGTTGGACCCGGCGCGCAAGGGCACACCCAGGCCGAGCAACTGACAAACCAGGACGAAAACGACAAAAGCGACCGTAAATCCGGCGGTTGCGGGAATCGCCAGGGGTTCCAGAATATTCTTCAGGACCATCTCGGCGCGAGTACGCGCATGACGCGCGAAATGCAGCCAGTCGTTGTCGGAAAGGCGTTGCGCCGCCGCGACGCGAATCCGCAGCGACAGGTCCGCCGGCGGCGCGGGCCGCTGCACACTGGACATCATCGATGACATAGCCTGGTACGCGCGCAGTTCTTCGCGGCAATCCTCGCAGCTCTCCAAATGATGGCCGATAGAAACGTGGGTATCGGAAGATGTGCCAGCCATCACGGCGCCATCCAAGTAGCCCGGCAACAGTCGTTTTGCTTTTTTGCAGTCCATTAGACACCTCCCTCGGCATCACCCGTGTTACCCGAGTGCGCCCAGCCGGTTGTGTCGGCCCGGTTCGATTCGTCTTCCTCTTCTTCTTCCTCCGCCGGGGAAAATAGCGGAGAGTGCAAAACCGATTCCCTCTTGAGCGGCATGTGCGCCGGGGCCGGCGCGCCATGCGGATTTCGGAGCACAGGATCCAGGATTTCCCGCAACATGCGCCGCCCTCGCAAAATGCGCGATTTCACCGTGCCCACCGATACCGAGAGCACTTCGGCCACTTCCTCGTAGGACATGCCTTCCAGGTCCCTCAAGATCACCGCGCTGCGAAAAACTTCCGGCACCTTGAGCAATGCCTGCTGCACGGCGTGTTGCACTTCGTGAGAGGCAGCCTGGTCAAACGGGGTGCTGCCCTCGTCTTCAATTTCCATGGAACCGTGGCCGTTTTCCGGCTGCACATCGATCGAATCCTGCTCGCGATGGTGTCGCCACAGCCAGCGCCGGTGATTCAGCGCCTCGCGGATGGCGATGCGGTACAGCCAGGTCTTCAGCGAACTGCCGCGCCGGAAACCTCGAATCCCGCGAAACGCCTTGAGAAA
>PMOP01000407.1:1350-2851 GCA_003161495.1 Acidobacteriota bacterium
TAGTGCGTTACCAGCCAGTCGAACGCTGCGCCAGAGCCACCTTGCAACTCCGTCACGAGCTCGGCTTCGTCCTGCGACCATGGGAGGACGCGCGCCAAGTCAGACACGGTTACCGCCTCTCTTGCCCGCAGGCGACAAGCGTTGTCTTGTCGCGAAGTACTCGCGCCAAACGCCATGTGTCTCGCGCTGCAGACTCAGAAGCCGCTTACTGGGTCTCCCGACTAGAGACCCGCTCAGCCGAAAAGCGCTGGCTGGTAAGCGCTTCAATTGGATTAGACACCATAGTTGGGGAATGGTTCCCCCTTCTTTCAATCATTTTGCTCTTCTGGTACTGGGTTTGCAATGGTACAGGGGTGGTGGGACCAGCTTGCAGGGAAAGGGGTTAAGGCATACAGATCGCTGACTCGTGGCTATACGAATTCCGTCAAAAGGATTAACCAAACCATTGCGTGTACTAGAAAACACACCTGGTGACCGCAAAACAATCGTATTCACAGGGGTACTGTTCGGGGATACCATCGTTGCGTAGCATCCATTTCTGAGGCGTTTTGCTTAATGGAGACGTTATGGCCGGGAACCCGATTCATCAAATTGCGCTCCTGGGGTTTGGCGAGGTCGGCGGCATTTTTGGCCATGACTTCGCGGCTGCGGGACTTCGTGTTTCGACGTTCGATATTTTGTTGGACTCGGAAGCGTCGCGCTCGGCAATGCTGGCCAAGACGAAAAGCATGAAGGTCCGCGCGTGCGAAACGCTTGAAGAAGCACTGCGCGGCGCTGATCTCGTGATTTCCGCGGTGACGGCTTCCTCGGCGGCGGATGTAGCCAGGAGCGCTGCGCCGTTTTTGCGCGGCGGGCAAATTTACCTCGACATCAATTCGGTCTCACCGGAAACGAAGCTCTCCATCGCACGCGCTTTGAGCCAATCGCACGGCACCTTCGTCGAAGCGGCCGTGATGGCGGCGGTCGCGCCGCAGCGGCTCAAAGTGCCGATGCTCCTGGGAGGCGCGAATGCGGTTGCGGCCGTCGAGCGATTGGCGGCGATCGGCATGAACGTGAAAGCGATCAGCGACCGCGTCGGCGTTGCGTCTGCGATAAAAATGTGCCGGAGCATCATCATCAAGGGGCTCGAAGCGATCACGGTGGAGTCCATGTTTACGGCGCGGCGGTATGGCGCGGAAAAACAAGTGCTCGAATCACTGGCCGCGACGTACCCGNNAGGCGCGCGGCGGAGATGCGCGAAGCGGCGCAGGCCGTCGCGGATGCGGGCCTGGAGCCTTTTACGGCACTGGCAACGGCGCAGCGACAGGATTGGCTCGCGCAGGCCATTATGGAATTTTCGCTGGCCGTCCCGAAAGGTGAGAAATTTGTTTGGCAGGAACTTGCCGACGCGATTGCCAAGGCTTATCTGGCAGAGCAAGAAACAGCGCGGAAATCGTAGGCGCGGATCTTCTGCTCGCTTTTAGAGGCTGCGGAAAGAATAATTTATTTTGTCATTCTGAGC
>PMOP01000407.1:2859-3397 GCA_003161495.1 Acidobacteriota bacterium
CGCCTCGGAATGACAAAAAGTTGCGCTGTTCCGTAAACTCTTTAGCGTGCGCAAAAATGGGAGGATGGCTTGACCGATCTCAACCCACAGGCCAGGCAGATGGCCGACGAATCCATGGTGCGAACCCTGGATGCGCAGGCGCGAGCGATTTGGCCGCAGGAAATGCCGCTGTTTGGGCGCTACACTTTGCCGGCGTCTCCGCGCATTCTCGATGCGGGATGCGGCACGGGGGAAGGCGCCTCGCGGCTGGCCGAACTTTTTCCTCGCGCGCAAGTGCTCGGAGTCGACATCGTCGATGCGAGCCTGGATCTGGCTCGCAGGCGCTATGCAAATCTCGCGCCGCGCCTGACGTTCGAGCATCAAAGCATTTTCGAGCTCCAGGCCGCGGACCGCAGCTGCGATCTCACCGTAAACCGCCATGTGCTTCATTCGATTCCTCACGCGGAGCGCGTGGTCGCGGAGCTCGCTCGTGTCACAAAACGAGGAGGGTATCTGCACCTGATTCCCGAGGACTACGGCATGCTGCATTTTCAGCGCG
>PMOP01000407.1:3457-6039 GCA_003161495.1 Acidobacteriota bacterium
AGTCGTGGACACGCTACGCGTCCCGCGCGAAACTTTTGCGGCCATCCTGGAAGCCTGGCGCGATGGTTACGCTGAATCCATCGGCGAGCTGACGCCGATCTCGCGCGAATCCGCCGTAGCGTACTTCAATCAAATGATCGCCAACATTCGCGATCCGCGGGGCTATGCTGTCTGGATGGTTCCGGTGGTTAGCGCGCGGGTGCCATAGGCTTGCGGGAAACGGTCGCCTGGAATTTATCGTTTCACACGTATGGAACGCCGCCGCTGAACCCGACCGGCAAATAGGACTGCCCGCACGGCTCCTTAGGGCAGGCTATCTTGACATGCGTTACATTACGCGTTACGCTCCCGACGGTGATCCGTTCCATTCGCCATAAAGGGCTGAAACGTCTTCATGAAGACGATGACCCGCGCGGAGTTCCCAGCGAGCACGCTGAAAAGTTACGCGACATTCTGGCCCGTCTTGACGCCGCTGGCGAAATTTCGGACATGGACTTGCCAGGGTTTAGGCTGCATCCACTTAAAGGCGAACTCAAAGGTTTGTGGGCCGTGACCGTTCGCTCGAACTGGCGAGTGATTTTTCGCATCACTGATCGGGATGTTCTGGATGTTGACTACCATTGAAGGAGACTGAGCCATGCCGATGAAGAATCCACCGCATCCCGGCGGCTTTGTGCTGCGCCAGTGCATTGAACCTTTGGGATTGACGATCAAGGACGCGGCCGCCGCGCTGGGCGTCACTCGCACCACCTTGTCTGAACTTGTGAACGGGAAACGCGGCATTTCTCCGGAAATGGCGGTGCGGCTCTCGAAGGCCTTTGGGGGAAGCGCGGAAAGCTGGATCACGCAACAAGCGCACTACGACGTTGCGCAGGTTCGCGCCGATCGCATCAAGGTCAGGCGACTTCAAACTGCTTAGCTGCTACTTGTTCCTTTCTCGAATCCTGTGACAACTCCTCCATTGGCCCGGGCATCTGAATACTTTTCTTATTCTTGCGAATCGCGAAGGGGAATTATGAGAAAAGCGGTCTGTTTATTGGCCTTGTTGTCGCTTGCTTCCTTGTCGGCCACTCTCCTGGCCGGGACCCAGAGCGCCGGGTCCGCCGATTCTCCGCACATGATTGAGGTGACTGCAAAAACTTTTGAATTTGTGCCCAGCGAAATTCACGCTAAGGTGGGCGAGCGGGTTCGGATTGTGCTTCGGAGCGCGGACAGGGCTCATGGGCTGCAGCTGAATCTTTATCCGGAGGGCGCGCCGGAGGACGGCAATCCCGGATTGGTGTTCGATCATCCCCAGGACGCGCAGGATGACGCCAAAGTTGAAAAAAAGAAAGAACGCGTGATCGAGTTTGTGGCGGCGCGCGCGGGCACGTATGATTTCAAGTGTTCCGTGCAGTGCAGCATGATCGGCCACGGGCACGACCGAATGACGGGGAAACTGATCGTTGAAGAGTAGGCTCCGAACGGCGATGATGGGAATTCATCGCCACGAACGGAGATCAAGATCCGATGGAGCATTACTTTTTTTGCCCTTACTGCGGGGAAGAAATTTCGATGGTGCTGGATCTTTCGGTTCGGCGGCAGACTTACGTGGAAGATTGTGAAGTTTGCTGCAATCCGATTGAGATTACGTACGCTGTGGAAGACGAAGCTCTCTCCAGCTTTGCCGCCAAAGTCCTGGAATAAATTTCGCTGATTTAGAAAATTGGTGGACGTGACAGGGATCGAACCTGCGGCCTCATCCATGCCATGGATGCGCTCTCCCAGCTGAGCTACACGCCCGTCGCAAAACAAAACGATCTACGGATGGTTTGGCGGACCTCATTCATCTTAACGAATCTCCCTCTGAAATTCCACTGAGATGAGCATTGGGCAGTACAGCCGTTTGAAACTTTTTCCGAAATGGGAATGCTGGAATCGGTGTAGGCTTTCCGTATGCTCGGCAAAAAAATCTGCCTCAGAGCGGTAATGGCCATCCGCGATGGTAAACGAGTTTGGTCCGGGGAATATGCCTGTTCGATCTGCGGTCTACGCTTCCGCCCCGATCCGACCGATCCGGCCAAGCTCTCTCTCGATTTCTCAATCCATCAGGAGCAGCATTCCGCCGCGCCCAATTCTTGACAGGGCGTCAGGGGCTAAAGCCCCTTGTTTTTCGGGCGTCCTTCATGTCGCGGCTGAAGCCGCGACCCACAAACCGATTTGCAAAACGACTTTTATTCTCGTTCGCCTCAGCATTATTCCCTTTTTCTCTTCGTCCTCTGCTCCATTCCTTTTTTCTCAGTGACCTGCTCGTTATTCCCCTCTCCTCTTTCCCGTCCGCAAATTCAAAACTTACATTAGAATGTCAGCCCTATGCCAAAACTTACGTTTCTGGGAGCGGCGGGGACTGTTACGGGATCGAAATATCTGGTGGAGGCTGAAGGCAAGAGGCTGCTGGTGGATTGCGGGTTGTTTCAAGGCCTGGCGGAACTGCGGCAGCGGAATTGGAATCCGCTTCCGGAAAAGCCCGGGTCGTTTGACTGGTGCGTGCTGACACACGCGCACCTGGACCACACGGGTTATTTGCCGCGGCTGGTGCGCGA
>PMOP01000320.1 GCA_003161495.1 Acidobacteriota bacterium
TCCAGGACTTCCAGCTCCTTGGACAGTTCGCGAATCAGGGTTTCCAGGCGCCGCCGAACGTCGGCCGTCTCCAATAATTCCTGTCGCAGCAGGGTTGGAAGGGAAGGCAAATTCGCGGCGATGAAGTCGGCTAGACGGACCGGGTCTTCTATATTGAGTGCAGCGGTTTGTAAATCGTCCGAGAGTTGCGGAGAACGCGCCACCACGTCACGGAACAGTTCGCGGGCGTTGCGTTCCAGCGCCATCAATTCCGCGTCCTGCTCGCCGACGAGGTCCGGCTGGATTTCCACGCGCGCCGTCAGAAATGGCCGGAAACTCACCAATTCCACGACGCGAATTCTTTGGAGACCCTCCAGGAACACAACTACGTTCCCGTTGGGCATCCTAACCAATTTGTGGATCTTGGCGGCTGTACCGACCAGGTGCAAATCCGCCGCCGCGGGCTCTTCTACTCGAGGATCATGCTGCGCCACTATTCCAAGCAGCTTATCATCCCCGTGCAGGGAGTTCAGCAGGGCCAATGACCCCTCGCGCCCTACGGTCAGGGGCTGAACGCCGCCCGGGAACAGCACTGTGTCCCGAACCGGTAGAATCGGAAGCTCTTTCGGGATTGGAATCGACTTTTCACTCATTGGGTCCCCCTTAAATTCCTAAGGCAAAAAACGTCGCTATAGGCTGACACTTAACTTAGATGCAGGACCAACCCAAAAGATACCATAAAGGGACAATAAGGTTAGCAACAACCTTTAGTGTATGCCGCTAAAGTACAAGAAGGTGCCGTACAAAAGCAACTAGGTTCGGTAAAGTTATAAAAATGAATCCCTTTACGGCATGCCGTTCCGCAATCCACATATGCTCCACTCCTCGACCCGGTGTATAGCTGTCATCGGCAAGAATACAAACCTCGTTAGTCTGCCGCAATCGGGTGTGGAATCTATGTGGGACCGCTAGAATCGGGTATAAACCCTGTTTTAAGAACAATTACCCTGAATTTTGCTTCCTCTTTCAGGGCTGACGGTCAGGGATGGGACATTGTCCTGGCAAATTGCAGGGCGCTTTCGCGGTCCTGGAGCCGTCCTTCCAGTTGGGCCTCCTCAATGGCCAGCAGGATTTCCTTGAATCGAGGCCCTGGGACCAGCCCCATGCCCTTGAGATCATCGCCCGTGACCAGCTTCGGTGGATACACTTTTTCGGGGGGAGTTTCCACCAGAAAGCGCTGGACGAAATCATAAATATCGAGGCTTCCGTGGCTTGCCAGGCAATCCAGGCGGTGCAGTTCCATGTGTTCGGCAAAACGCGGCAGGCGCACGAAACGTTTGAGCGTTGCCGCGCGCATTTGGGGCACATCCTTGAAACGCATGTGATCGGCAACCAGCGCTTCGATTTGCTCGGCGTCTTCATTTGAGAAGCGCAGGGCTCTACAGATATTTTCTGCCATGCGCGTGCCGACTTCCGCGTGGCCGTCGAAGCGGATGCGCGTACCCGGCCCCTTTGCAGGCGAAAAGGTTGGCGGTTTCCCTACATCGTGCAGGAGGACTCCCCAGGCCAGCGTTGGCGGGCAATGGGGAGGAAGTTTTTCGAGCATCATGCGCGTGTGAATCCACACGTCGCCTTCGGGGTGAAACTGTGGCGGCTGTTCCACGCCTTTCATTCGTGCGATGTCAGGGAGCACAACGGCGAGCAATCCCGTTTCGTCCAGCAGTTCGAATCCGCGCCGAGCGGCGCCTTCGGTCAGGAGCTTGGTCAGTTCTTCGCGAATACGTTCGGGGGAAACTTGCGTGACTTGTGCGGCAAGGCTCTGCGCCGCCGCCATCGTTTCCGGTTCAATCTGAAAATCGAATCGCGCGGCAAAGCGCACGGCCCGCATCATGCGCAATTTATCTTCCGCGAAACGCAGCCGCGGATCGCCGATGGCGCGTACGATGCCCGCGCGCAGATCGGCGCGGCCGCCGACAAAGTCGAGCACTTCGCGCGTCGCTGGATCCATCAGCAATCCATTGATTGTGAAATCGCGCCGTAGAACGTCTTCCTGCGGAGTATTCGAGTAGACGACCTGGTCCGGATGGCGGCCATCGGAATAGCCGATGTCCGAACGAAACGTCGCTACCTCGACCTCTGTTCCGTCCTCGACCACCAGAATCACGCCGAATTTCGCGCCCACGGCGAGGCTGCGCGGAAAATACTCCTGAACGCGCGCGGGGCGCGCATCCGTGCAAACGTCATAATCGGCGGGCTCGCGGCCCAGCTCCAGATCGCGCACGCAGCCGCCCACGAAGTACGCTTGATGGCCGTGGCCACGCAGCGTCGCGCAAATCCGTTCGGCTAAATCGCGCGGAGTCATGATTGAATTATGCGCCAGTCGGAGCGATGAACAAAGTATTCTGCAAACGGGGGAAAATTCCGCCGCAGGAAAACGCCGGAAGGGCGGAGTAGGAATTCGGGGCTCGAGCCACAGGTTCGAGCCCCTTTTGTGTGCTGAGCATTATCTAAAAGTGATCTTCTCGACGTTCCATTCGGAGCAGGAACCTCGGATGATCACGTTGTCGGAAACAGCGTGCATCTCGTGAATGATGCAACCCGTCTGGCCTTGACCCAGTCCGGTCTGCGCCCAGCCGAGCAGTTTTCCTTCGTGATCCAGCCGATAGATTTTGCCCGTCCCATCGCCGCTGTAAATGTACTTGGGCGTGACTTGAACGCTCCACGGTGCGCCTACGCCACCATAGGATTTCTTGAAATTAAGATTGTTGTCATACACCTGGATGCGGAAGTTGCCGCGGTCGGCCACATAGACGTTGCCATCCGCGTCTGTGGAGATCCCGTGAGGCGTGCTGAATTGATTGTCGCCGGAACCGTGTGTTCCCACCGCCTTCACCCAGGTGCCGTCTTTCAAAATCTTAACGACGCGCGAGTTGCCATAGCCATCGCTCACAAACATATTGTCCTGCGCATCCCACGCGATGTCGGTCTCCCGGTCGAATGTGCCCATATTTCCGACCGGATAGCGCTCCGTCACTTTCTCGCCACGTTCAAGGTAGCGCTCCATGTAATCGATCGCCTCCGGCTTTCGGCCAAGATCCATTTTGACCACGCCCTCCGGGTCGAACTTGACGATCATTCCGGAACCTTCGTCAACCATCCATACGTTGTCATATTTATCGACACGGACAGAATGCGCGAATGACGCGGCGTAGTTATCCGGGCCCCACTGCTTGACGAATTTATTGTTTTCGTCGAACTCGAAAAGCTCCGCCGCCGTGCCGCCGCGCGCACTACCGGCTTGGCCGGTGCGCGAGTACACAAACAGGTGGCCTTTCGAATTCATGGAAACCCCTTCTGTTTCGCCGATCGTGTGATCGGGGATGGTGAGGGGAAGCACTTCTTCAGTGAACTGTAACTGCGGAGTCGCTGCCTCAAGGGCATTTTGTTTGTCCAATCGGGCCTTCGCTTCCGGCGTATTACCGCCAAACTGGGCTCGGGCCTGGGGCACCCAAGCGCCAATCCCGAAGACCACTACAAAACTCGAAAACAGCATTAACGAACGTTTCATCTGGTGAATCTCCTCTCGGAAATAACCGGCCATCCGGGACATGCCGGGGCGGTCTAGCTTGGGATTTCGGTGGTATATCCCTGAGCGGCGCTATGCTACACCCAAACGCCCGCGATGGCGCGGATATTTGTGAATCATGGATTCGGGCGATCGGGCCGCCTCAAATCACGGCGACAGCGTCCCTCGGGCTAGTCTATAATGCCGCGTCCGAAAACGCGGTATTCAGGACATTGCCGATGCTTCTGATTCGCCCTGCCACAATTCAAGACGTCCCGCTACTTTTCACATTGATTCATGAGCTCGCGGAATATGACCGGCTGGCTCATGAAGCGAGCGTGACGGAAGAGGACCTCGTGCGTGACGGTTTTGGGCCGCGCCCGAAATTTCGCGTCGTCCTTGCCGAGTGGAACGCGGAGCCCGCCGGGTACGCCCTGTTTTTTGAGTTTTATTCGACGTTTCAGGGACGGGCGGGATTGTTTCTTGACGACCTGTTTGTCCGTCCGCATCTCCGTAAAAACGGCATTGGAAGGGCGCTGCTCGCGAATGTTGCCGCAATCGCCTGGAAAGAAAGGTACTTCTGCATGCGTTGGGAAGTGCTGGACTGGAACACGCCGGCCATCAAATTTTACAGCGACATGGGCGCGGTGTTCCTGGATGAATGGAAATCTGCGGTCCTGATCGGCGACCCCCTGCAAGCGGTGGCGGAAGAGGCCAGGTAGCGTAGGGTTCAGCCTGCGCTTTCAACGCTCGTCAGCTCAAAACCTAATGCGCGCAGGCTGAAGCCTACGCTACTTACACCCTTGACTCCATTCTGCTTCGACTTTAGACTAACCAGTTAGTCAGACTATGAGGTCCTCGACAAAAACCCAAAGGTCTCCTGCGCCGGAATGGAACCTTCAGAGCCTGGGCCGTCGTGTGCCGCGGAGCCTTCGGCAAGCGCGGGACCTCACGACGGCGCGGAGGATTGTCGCCACCGCGGAACAGGTTTTCGCCGAACAGGGGCTCGCCGGGGCTCGCATGGACGAAATCGCGCGCGCGGCGAAAGTGAACAAGGCCCTTCTCTACTATTACTTTCGAAGCAAGGAAGAACTCTTCCGCTTTGTCCTGGAAACTCTGCTTTCGCAGTTGCGAGCGGGCGTTGGCGCGCGCGGCGCAGGAGAGATGTCACCGGGCGGCCGGCTCGCGGCGGTGATTGATAATTTCTTTGATTTCGTTCAGGCGCATCCCAATTACCCCCGCCTGGTCCAGCGCGTCCTGATGAGCCGCGGGCCGAACCTGGAATGGATCGTGTCAGAATATTACAAGCCGCTGCACGTTCAACTGGTCGGCCTGATCGAAGAAGGAATTTCCGCCGGGGAATTCCGGCGCGTGGACGCGTGCAATACGGCGCTCTCGGTTGTATCCATCATGGTGTTTTAT
>PMOP01000277.1 GCA_003161495.1 Acidobacteriota bacterium
TCCCAGGCTAATTGCGGAACTGCGAACAATTAGGGCGTCAGCCTCTTCAGAACTGCGTTCCGCGTGTCTGTCAGCGTGTGGAAGAGAACATCTCGAGGAATGCTCTTGACCAAAGGATTGGCCAGCCAGGCAAGCAGCGCCGGCACGGTCCTGCTCAAGGTGATCGATTCGTTCTGTACGTATACGCCGCCGTCTTTTTCTTCGATTCGCCAGTAGCTGCTCAAGCGCCACATGTATCCGTGATCGTCGCCGTCGGTGCGTTCGTGCTCGTCCGGACTGCCGGGATTCACAACTTCAGCGATACGCGTGGAGTGGGACGCGCTCTGCAACCGGGTGCTCCCGAGCCGCGTTTCAATGACATCGGAATATTCATTCAAGACGACGGTAACAATAGATTTGTTATAGAACTGAAGGAAAATCTTCGATACGTTTCCATTACGTTCGATCAGTTTCGCCCTGTGAATCTCCGGCTTGTAAATTTCCGTTTCATTTTCATAATCTTGAAGGACGGCGTTGGCCTCGGAGAGCGTCGCCTTGGGGATGAAAATCACGCCCACCCAATGATGGATTAGCCCGCCCGGTATGAGCATCGCGTGCTGCTCTTGCTGCGTACGTAATTCTTCGATATAGACCTGGCCATTTTGAAGCTGGCTGTATGCCGCTTTCCGTTGTAAATCCGGCAAGCGATCCATGACGAGAAATTGATTGAGGCGTACGTCATTTTCCATCCGAGCTTCGGTGAGCGCGACGTACCGGTCAAAAGCAGCCGCGGTTTCAGGTTTCAATTGAGAAGCGCGTGCCGAGGATGCAGCCAGTCCGAGCAAAACCAATAGCCCCAGGGCTATCTGTTGCGATGATTCGAGCAAACGTCGCGCCCGATCATGCATCCGAGAGCACCGCAACGGATGATCACCCACTCCTGAGAGCACTGTCCCGGTCGCGGCCACGACACAATTATGTCATATCGCGCCACACGGCCGGACATACGCATGCCTCGTGGGAAAAATCAGATCCCGTGCTTATCTTTCGAACGGTCCCAGAAGTTCGGCAACTCGGTGTTCGAATATCCCGAAACAAACGGCTTGCTCGTTCCATCCAATTCGTACATGGATCGCCGGACGGCGCCGATGTTGGCTCCGTAGACGTGAATGCTGGTGGATGACCGGTCACCAAGGGCGTTCGAGACACGGTGAAAATCGCCAATCGACGGGGAAACAGCGGTGACCTCGCCCCTTTCAAGCCGGACAGGTGCTCCCTGTTCCACAAAACGACCATCGCTGGTCCGCGAGTAGCTTTGCTCGACTTCCGCGCCGCGCAAGATGCCGACAATCCCCCATACCGTGTGGTCGTGGATTGGAGATCTCTGGGCTGGACCCCAAACAAAGCTGACCACGGAGAACCGCTCCCGCGAATCTGCATGAAGCAAATATTGTTGATAGCCGGTCATGGAAGACTCCGCGTAGCGGGCAGGCAGCCAATCATCGACTCCGACCAATTCCTTCAGCAATCGCGACCCCTCATGAAGGATGCTCGTCTCATCGGCAGAGGTTTCAACCAAATTGCCGATAGCGACAACGAAATCTCGTAGCCGTTCGATGCGCGGCGAAGCAATCGCAGTCTGCTGGATGGATGCCATATTCCTGTTCCTTTCGTTTCCGCCCGATGAAATACTGATGAATTCCAAATGATCGAAGCCTCAATCCTTGCCAATTCGATTCCATCCGGACGGCTTTCACGATTATCCATCAATGCAGGGCCGGATCCGAAACTTTTCGAGACAGTTGAAGTTCAATTGAGATTAGTATTTACCGAGACCCGAAAGGATTTATCCCGCCAGCCGGCGTTGCGATTTGCCTTTCGAGATAGAGAGTGTCACAAAATGGACGAGTCGCAAATCATCCAATCTCCATCCCCTGTGAAGCGGCACAGCCAGGTCGCTGCATTTATTCTTGCCGGCGGCATGAGCTCGCGAATGGGCCGAGAGAAAGGATTGCTTGAGTTTGCCGGCGAACCGCTCATTCTTCGCATGGCTCGCTTGATCGATCCGCTGGTCACCGAAGTTACGGTAATCGGTCCGCCAGAGCGCTATGCCGGCATGGGATTCCGAGTTATCGCGGACCAGAATCTTGGTGAACGAAAAGGAATCGAGCCAGTGCGAACACCGCTCATCGGAATCGTGACCGCTCTGAACGCAACGACGATGCCCTGGAATCTTATCGTGGCCTGCGACCTGCCCTATCTCACGGCCCAGTGGCTGGATTGGCTGCTCGATCTCACCGCCGATTCCAGCGCGCAAATTATTATTCCGCGCACTTCGAGAGGACTTGAGCCGCTGGCAGCCGCCTACAGAAGAGAGTGCGCCGCCCCGATCGTCGCCGCGCTCGACCGCGGCGTCCGAAAGGTTACGGACGCGATAGCCGAATTTCGCATGAAGTGTTTATCGGAAAGCGATTGGAGAAAACTCGACCCCGAAGGCCGCGTCCTAAGAAATATGAATGCTCCGTCGGATTACGAAGAAGCGAAAAAATGGCTCAGTGAACGTTCTTGTCCAGCCAGCTCATGAAAAACTTCGAGATGCCAGCGCTGTTCTTTTCAGACATCATCTGATGGCCATTTCCCGGCAGCCCCACGTCCTCGAGTTTCACGAACGTCGTCTTCACTCCCGCCTGATTCAGCCACTTCGCCACGCAGTGCGAGTATGGGCGGTGGTAGCTGGCCTCTCCAGAAATTTCCAGGACCGGAATCCCCTCGAGATTCACGAGCTTATGGGCAGGCTCTTGCTGAATCCAACACGGGAGGAGGTCCGGGCCATCCGCCTTTTCCTCGCGCACAGTCTTCAGCTCGGAGGCCTCCTTAATCGGCGGATCGTAGTGAATCGGAAGATTGGTGACGCCCCACAGACGTCCGGGACCGGTGGCTCCGCGCTCTGCGTTCTCAATGGGCGGCGCGACAGGTTCGGCGGCTAAAATCCCCTTGATGAGTTTCGGCCGGGCATCCGCGACGGCCCATCCGGATGTGGCCACTCCCGAGTTGACCATCAGGATCACGGGCTGGCCGATCATGTCTAAAAGCTGCACCACCGTGCCGGCAATAATCTGCGGGCCATTTGGATTCAAAACCGATTGGAGTTCCGTCTTGGCGAAGTAATCGAATACGGGGTCGCCCATCTTCCCTTTATCTGGGGCATCGCTTGGCCACTGCGAATATTTTTTGGCTTGCGGCCAACTGCTCTGCGGCGTCGACGCCGGACGTCCGCCCGACCAGACTTCCTCCATAAGAGGACCTGAGCGAGGAGGTGTGAGCGTTCCGTCGACTCCCGGAATATAGGCGGATCGACCCGTCCCGGGATAATCCATCATGTAGACGGTGTAGCCTTGATTGACGAAATCGTAGGCCCAGCCCGGCCGGCCGTCCGGAGTTTGAATCAGGCTGTATGATCCTTGCCCTCCTCCGCCCGTTACGAATACCACCGGATAAGGATGCCGGATATCCTTGGGCACCCACACTTCAACATACATGGCTCCATCCATCGTTTCTTTTCCGGGATCTCCGACGTAATGGCCGCCTACATAAAAGTGGCCTTGCCGGCCGATATTCGCGGTGGAAAAAGTTGGTATGGACGCTGGAGGCGCCATTCCGGCTGCTCCGGTGGATTTCCAGGCGTTCGCTCCAAACCAGCTGCCCACCAAAAGTGCCGACAGCGCAACAAACGCCGACGTTGAGATTCTTACGTTCATGACGAACCTTTCCTTTTATCCCGGCGCCGTGCGGCCAGGAGGGAGACGATTTTCCTGGGAGATGAGAAACCGAATTCGCCTGTTTGCCGCTTGACCAACGATTATTTATTCATGCTCTTGGGCCACAGGACGCCCTGATCCTCTTTCGTGACGGGGCCCAGGCCCTTGTAAACAAACTTCTGAACGCGTTGGCCGCGATACGTCTCGGTCACGTAGATATTTCCCTTGGAATCCGTGGCAATGCTATGCGGGCCGTAAAATTCACCGGGCTGGCGGCCGCCCTCTCCAAACGTGGTAAGCACTTCCAACGTATCGCGCGAAAGAATGTGGATCCGGTCATTCTCTCCATCCGCCAGATAAATATATTTTTGTTGCGGATCTTTTGAGAATGCGATGTCCCACGCCGAGCCCGAGCCGAGCGTCCTCTTGGCGACGAAGGCTTCCTTCACAAAAGTGCCGTCGGGTTTGAACACTTGGATGCGGTCGTTCACGCGATCGCACACGTACAGCAAGCGGTCAACGGAGAGTTCGGAGCAATGCACCGGATTGCGGAATTGTTGAGGGGGCGGCGCGTCCGGATCGTAATTGCCCATGTCCGCATCGTCCGGCTTGTGGCCATACGCGCCCCAGTGCCGCTTATATTTCCCCGTATCGGCGTCAAAGACGATGACGCGATGATTGCCGTAGCCGTCCGCCACATAAACTTCATTTTCCTGCTTGTCGATGAACGTTTTAGCAGGCAACCTGAGATTCTCAATATCGTTGCTGCCCTTGCTGCTGTTGGGTTTGCCGATCTGCATCAGAAACTTGCCGTCCTGGGTAAATTTCAAAACCATGTTGTCGTTGTAGGAGCGATTGGCCGCGGCGGCTGATTCGTCAGGCGCTCCGCCCGGGGCCGGAGAAGCCTGCTTGCCGCGTCCATTGCCGCCGATCCACACGTTGCCTTTGTAATCGATGGTGATGCCGTGGTTTGAATCCGGCCAGTCATAGCCGTTTCCCGGTCCGCCCCAATGGCGAAGAAGAGTTCCGTCTTGATCGAATTCCAGAACGGGAGGCGCCGCCGCGCAACACATGGCGATCGGAGGGTTGGTCGAGGCGTGCAACTCGCCTTTTTCCAGCGAACCCTGGCGATGGATGATCCATATATGATCCTGGGCGTCCACGGAAACGCCGATCGTCATTCCCATCAGCCAATGGTTCGGCAGGGGCTTCGGCCACAACGGATCAACCTCGAACATCGGCGCTTGCACGCCAGCGGCCTCCACGGCGGATCTTTTCTCAACCAGCACCGTGGCGAGCCCGAGCGCGAGAATGCACGCGACGAATGCCGCGCCGATACAGTGATTACGCTTCATAAAATTAGTTCCTCCCTATAGATCCTCCAACGCTAACTTTTCCCATCGAAAATAACTGATGGAACTTGCAACAGCACGGCTGAGGCTCGCTACTTTTTCGGCCACAGCACTCCCTCGTCGGTTTTCGTAACCGGACCAATTCCCTTGTAAACAAATTTCTGCAATCGCTGTCCGCGGTACGTTTCCGTCGTATAGACGTTGCCCTTGGAGTCGGTCGCGATGCTGTGGACCGCGTAAAACTGGCCCGGCTGCCGGCCGCCGTCGCCGAAATTCGCCACTTCCTGAAGCGTGTCTCGCAGGAGAATGTGAATCTTTTCGTTGGCTCCGTCGGACAGATAAATATATTTCTGCCCGGGATCGTGCGAGAACGCGATATCCCATACCGAGCCGTCTCCCAGTGTCCTCTTTTCGATGATCTGTTCTTTTATGAATGTCCCATCCGGTTTGAACACCTGGATGCGATCGTTCACGCGGTCGCAGACGTAGAGCAAATTGTCATCCGCGAGCTGGGCGCAGTGCACCGGATTGCGGAACTGCTGCGCGATCGGCGCGTCGGGATCGTACTTGCCAAGATCCGTGTCATCGGGTTTGTGGCCGTACGCGCCCCAGTGCCGCTTGTACTTTCCGCTGTCCGCGTCGAAAACGATTACGCGGTGGTTGCCGTATCCATCCGCCACGTACAGCTCGTTCGTTTTCGGATCAACGAACATTTTCGCCGCGCCCTTCAGGTTCTCCGTGTCATTGCTTCCCTTGCTCTTGTACGGATGCCCGATTTGCATCAGGAATTTTCCGTCCTTGGTGAATTTCAGAATTTGATTGTCGGCGTAGCGGCTCACGCCGGCGGTCTCGGAATCCGCGTTGGCAGGCGCCGCCTGGCGCGGTCCCGCGCCGTTGCCGCCGATCCATACGTTACCTTTATAGTCAACAGTTATTCCATGGTTAGAATTTGGCCAGTCGTAGCCTTCGCCGGGGCCGCCCCAATGCCCGATGAGGTTGCCCGCCTTGTCGAATTCCAGTACGGGCGGCGCCGTCATGCAGCACTCCGCGCCGGGAGGATTCGTGTCGCCGTACTTCTCTTTCGGCTCCAGCGATCCGCCGCGATGGATGATCCAGACATTGTCTTCCGCATCCACGGAAACTCCGATGGCCATTCCGATCACCCAGTGATTCGGCATCGGCTTCGGCCACATCGGATCCACTTCAAACATCGGGGCCTGAACTCCCGCCGCTTGCACGGCGGCTTTCTTTTCGAGAGCGACCGATCCAAATCCAAGTGCGACCACGAGTGAAAAAATAGTCAATCCAATCCATGCATTCCGATTCATGAGCTTCTCTCCTCGGTCTCCGATGCTTGCGATTCGGTCCCGTCCCAAATCAGCGGGGCCCTTGCACAATTTCAGTCGAACAAAAACTTATTTGGACGGCATGTCCACGAACACCCGGCCGTTTGCAATCTTGTCCCCGGACCTTACTCCATAGCTCTGTAAGGTCTTTTTACCACCACATCCGCCCACAGAATAGATAAACTTTTCGTTTGGAGAGAGGGCGAGTCGTTTGGCCAATTCCCAGGCAGCAGTTGCACTTCCCTTTCGGCCACCTGCGGCAGGATCGCGCGGACGTTGGCCAGTACATGCGTCAGTTTTTTGCGCATGGAGATTTTGCCGGAGCGGTCGGAAAAATTCTACACGAAATAGCCGACATGTTGCATTGCTTGCTTGCGGGGTTGGGTATAAGTTATCGGATGGCCGGGAAACGAAAAATGGAAACCCTGATGAAAGGCGCTTATGTTACTCGCGTGAGTTCAGAATTTAGCTTGTCCGCAGCCGCGCGCGGCGGTTACTGCCGCGCTTTCCTCCGCAAATTTGCAGGGGCGCGTGCCATCGCCGCCCTTCTGGCGCTCCTGATCCTCGCGCCCGCGCACTTTCTATCGGCTCACGATATTCCCAGCGACGCGACGGTTCAGATGTTTTTCAAGCCTGCGGGGAACCGTTTACATATCCTGGTGCGCGTCCCCCTCAAAACCATGCGCGACGTGGAATTTCCCGAACGCGGACAGGGCTATCTGGATTTCGACCGCGTGGATCCGACGCTGCGGGAAGCCGCCAGCCTGTGGGTCTCCGATTTCATCGATGTATATGAAGGAAACACACTCTTGCCGAAGCCGCGCGTCGTTGACACACGCCTCTCACTGGAGTCCGATCCGTCTTTTGCCTCCTATGACCAGGCGCTCGCGCACTTCGCCGC
>PMOP01000148.1 GCA_003161495.1 Acidobacteriota bacterium
AGCGAGGAATCTCTCCTGGGTTTAGGCCCCTGAAAAAAATAGATTCCTCGCTCCGCTCGGAATGACAAAAAGTGTGGGTACTTTTTCCGCAACCCCTCCCGCCGGCCATTCACAATTTGTCCCGGTTCAAACTGCGTTGATGAAAAGTTGTCCGCGGCGGACCACTGCTTTGCTGGACAGCATTTTTTGTCCCGTGCGTTTCATGCCCTCGCTATCCTCGAACTCAAATTTTCCGTCGCCTAATTCGAAGATGCTGACGTCGGCTTCGGCGCCGCGGCGCAGCGTGCCGATTTGCGCGCCAAAATCAAACACGCGCGCGGGATTTACGGTGACCATGGCGATGGCTTTGTCGAGGGGCACGCCGATGGCCATGAACTTGGAAACCATGGTGGGCAGATCGAAGACACGTCGCTCCACGGTGACGATGGTCAGATCGGTGCTGATGGTGTCGCAAAGAAAACCCTGCGCCATGCATTTTTCGGCCACGTCAAAACTCAAATGCGTTTGTCCCTGCGCGGGATCGAAGATCACGCCGCGATCGCGGGCCTCGCGCGCTTCCGGAATAATTTTCCCGTTGCCGTCGAGAATTCCGTGCTCGTGGTTCGTATAGCAGTGTGTGAAGACGTCTCCCTTGCGCAGAGGTTTCAAAATTTCTGGCAGCGTTGAGAAGGGATCTTCGATATGCACCATCAATGGCAGGCGCGCAATTTCGGCTGCCTGCAGCGCGCGTTTGAGGGCCTCGAGGTCGTTCGAGCCGGTGATGGCCTTGGTCAATTGAATTTTAATCCCAGCGACCACAGGCTTGTTGTCGGTTGCCATTTTCGCGGTCGCTTGCGGGTTGAGCCAGGACAAATTGGAGAGGCCGCCATCGAACATGATGGTTCCGATCGGGCTGATGTGCACCAGCGCCACGATGCGCGTCGTGGAAGTGTTGATGATGTATTTTCTGAAATTGGGAAAAGTGGCGGAGCCTGCCGAGCCCGCATCCAGCATGGTGGTTACGCCGCGGCCCAGGCAATAGCGGTCCGCGTTCATGCCGATGGAAACGCCGTCGTAGCAATGCGCGTGCATATCGATGAAGCCCGGTGTGACGATTCTGTCTTTCGCAGACACGGTCTTGAGGGCGCGGTCCTTGGCGATATTTTTTGAGACTTCCAGGATCTTGCCGTCCTTGACGGCCACATCGAGCAAGCCATTCAAATTTTGCGACGGGTCGATGACCGTGCCGCCTTCGATCAGCAGATCGAATTTGTCGTCCGCGTTTTGTGGCAAGGCAGGCGCTGCGGCAGCAGCCGCGGCGGACCAAAGCCCGCGCGGCGCAAGCATTCCCGCGCCTCCAGCCAGAACAAGTTTTGTGAAATCACGGCGATTGGGCATGGCGATCGCTCCTCCAGACATTTCGATTCGGGATGCGCCGCAGTCTAGCACAACCAAACCTTTGCTCTTCCCGCAATTCGCCGTGCCCAAGTCCTTCCGCTTATGACTGAACATGGCTATAATAGCCATATAGGTGGAGGATCGAAATGCGCAGCGTGAACGTGGCAAAACTGAAGAACAGTTTGAGCAGATACATCACTTTCGCCAAAGGCGGCGAAGAGGTGATTATCCGGGAACGCAATCTACCGGTAGCAAAGCTCGTTCCGTTCGCGGCGGAAGATTCTGACGAGCAGGAACTCGTGCTGGTGGCCGCGGGGAAGCTGCGCGTTCCCACCGCGCGGCTCAACGTGAAGGAACTATTGAAAATTCCTACAGGAAAAGTTGCAGGGCACAGAGCCATTCAAGCCGTCATCGCCGAAAGAGAAGAAGATTGAAAAAAGCCACGGCGTTCTGGGATTCCGGTGCGCTGGTTCCATTATGCGTGCGGGAAACTGCTTCTGGTCCCGCCGAGTCTTACCTCAGGAAATACGCTCCGGTGGTGTGGTGGGGAAGTTCCGTTGAAATTCACAGCGCGATTTGCCGTTTGCACCGTGAAAAAGAAATTATGGATCCTGGCAAAAAGGGAGCCATCGCGCGGCTTGCACTGCTGGGTCGAGGCTGGAGGGAAATCCTTCCGGGCGACCATCTCCGCGATTTAGCTGTGCAACTTCTCGATGAATATTCGCTGCGAGCGGCGGACAGCCTGCAACTCGTCGCAGCCTTGACCTGGTGCGACGGGCGGCCCGCCGGAAAATCCTTCATTTGCGCGGACAAACGATTATCCACAGCGGCCAAGGCCATCGGATTTGTAGTGCATGAACTTCCCTGATAACCTTCGCGTGCGTGAACATTCATCAGGCAACAACGAGCTACGAAAAGTGGGTGGCCTCCTGCATCCCTTTGGACAGGCAGGCGATTTCGTACAAGCATCAGCAGATGACGCTGGATCTCTTTCCGTTTTTCCGTGCCACCTTTTATCGCTGGGTGCAGATCTGGCGCGAAGTTTGCGGGAGTGCCGCGATCGCGCCTCAATTGCTGGGCGTGGGCGATTTACATTTGGAAAATTTCGGAACCTGGCGGGACATGGAAGGACGGCTTGTCTGGGGCGTCAACGATTTCGACGAAGTGTACAGGATGCCCTACACCATGGATCTCGTGCGCCTGGTCACCAGCTCGCACGCGGCGGCCGCTGAAGAGCACCTCGCCATCCGCCCGCGTGCCGCCAGCGAAGCAATTCTGGAGGGCTATCGCGATGCGATGAAGGAGGGCGGGAGGCCTTTCGTGCTCGCGGAAAATCATCGCTGGCTGCGCAAGATCGCGCTGAGCCGGCTGCGCGATGCCACCGTGTTCTGGCAAAAACTGGAGAAGCTGCAGAAATCGCAAGTACGTTTCCCGCGTGATGTGGAATCGCACCTTCGCAAGCTGCTCCCCGATTCTTCGCTCCAATACGAGAAGAAGCGCCGCGTAGCCGGCCTGGGAAGCCTGGGACATACGCGCGTGGTGCTGATCGGACGCTGGCATGGATGTTACATCGCGCGTGAGGCCAAGGAATTGACGCCCTCGGCCTGCGTGTGGGCGCGAGGCCAAGGCGCCAAGGGGCATTTGACCCGCTACGGACAAATCCTCGACCGCGCCGTTCGCGTTCCCGATCCGTTCGTCACGCCGTACAAGGGCTGGCTGTTGCGCCGCCTCGCTCCCGATTGTTCGCGCATCGAGCTTGCTTCTCTCTCTGCCAGCCGCGATGAAGACCGCTTGCTCTACTCCATGGGTTGGGAGACAGCCAACATCCACTACGGCTCGCCGCGTGCCATTCCGGTGATCAAACGCGACCTCGCAAAACGCCGCGCCAACTGGCTGCACAAGGCTGCCAAAGCCATGCTGCGCGCCACCGAGCGCGATTGGCTAGAGTGGAAGAAGAAGTAGCGTCCTCAACGAAGAGAGACTAGACTTCACGTGTGCAAGCTAATATTCACTTGCAGAAGCACAGATGCCTACCCGGCAAGTAGAGTTCTCATCTTCCGAAGCGAGCAAGGACTAGCGCGTTGGCCTCTTCAAGAGCTGCGATGGCGTCCTCTCGGTTTACACCCGGGAAATCTTTCAGGAATTCATCGAGTGATTCTCCACCTTCCAAATAATCAAGAAGGGACTTAAATGGGACTCGAGTGCCGCGAAAAATAGGCTCGCCATCACGGATTTCGGGATCTTGGACAATTACACTCTCAGCGGTAAACGGCATCCTAATGACTCCTGCACGCGCACCTATTATCTCACGGTAGGCTGGAATCGCACGCGACGATGGTTAGAGCCTTCCAGAGCACTTTTCCCTGAAATGAAAGGTGGGAGCAATGACTTCTGGTTGAGCATGTAGAAGGACCTTAGCTGCCAGGATGTTTTCTAACTTCATGAATACCAGGTGCCGGAACCGCTGCTCTTAACGTGGGATACGCCATGGCGGAAGAGGCCTTTAGGCATTGGGTGGCAATACTTGACGACGGCCGGAGAAAAAATATTTGTGGTGGAATCTTCATAGGGTACCGCAACTTCCACCCGTGTTCCCTCTGGATATTGTTTGCGGCCGGTGAACCGAAAACCGCCTTTGGAGATATCTTCGCAAGTGACCACGTCTTCCAAGCCAGAATAGCGAACGCACGCGGTCATCGTCATCAACGCCCGCCTGGTCTTGCGGCGATCTTCCTTCGGGGTTGCTGCCAATATTGGAATCGGTTTCTGTTTAGACGCGTTGGCAGGCTTTTTGGGAGACGCCAAGCGGTTGGGATCTCGCCACAATGCCGTGGAATTACATTTCTCGCAGCGGCGGGTCAATTCTCCGCCCGCCTCGCAGATTTCAACTTCAGCCTCGGAAAGCAAATGCGTGCCTAATCCGTGACAAGTGGAGCAGGCCAGCTGGAGCATTTTGGCCGAGGTGGCCTCGGGAAACTTGATGTGCCAAAGATTGACGGACGGGTCCAGGAAAACAAGGCCGTAGACGTGGCCGTCGCCTTCTTCATGAAGCTGCCCCACGACGCATGCGATAGCTTCCTCGTTGGTTTCCGGATTCCGCAGGATCACTTCGGCATCCGCCGCCAACTTGCAATTCAGGAGAATCGAGACTTCGCTGCGGGAAATCGACAGCGTCTCGGTGGTCTCGAAGAATTGCTGCCCGAAGAGATCGCATCCGATAACCTCGACCGGCAATTGCAGTTCCGTTGGAAATGCTACGAGAGAATTAGCCATGATTCTCCCCTTTCTTTCAATACAACACAGGGATTCGCACAGTTCACATGTGAGAAGGGGACGGCGTTGGCCCAGCTTCTATCCTGAATTTAGCACCGCTAATCCCAGTGTGCTCGCAGCTGTCAAAGGTAGGGAGCGTAAGAATTACCGGCGGTCACTCATCCACGAATTTGAAATCCATTCGATAGATAAAAGAACAGGCCGAAAAAAGCCTATGAACCCGAATTTGCAGTAGAATTTACGGCCTGATGGTGCCCGCGCTGCCTAGCGGAATATTGTCTTTCCCTGAATGCCGATTAATTGTAGAGGTACGGTTTTGCCGTGCCCCTGCCAACCTGACGGTATCCACAGGCCATGAATTGTGCGCCACAGTGCACGTAACTAATATTCCTAACGAGATGCAGGCCAGCGAGAAAAAGTATTGAAGTGTCTGCTACGCTGTGATCTCTTGACTGGGTATTGGGCCGAATTGGCGCTGCGAAATCGGAAAGGAACCGCTTTTCGCGGCCGCTGCGAAAGAAATAATAGGGAGAAATCCCGGGAAACCCTGACTCATGCCGATAAAAAAACTTTTGGCCTTGAACCGCGGGGAAATTGCCATTCGCATTTTCCGTGCCGCCAACGAGCTGAAAATCCGCACCGCCGCTGTTTACTCCGACGAAGACCGCCTGAGCCTGCACCGATTCAAGGCGGACGAGGCCTACCTCATCGGGGAAGGCAAAGGGCCTGTTCAGACTTATCTCGATGTGGATGGGATCGTCGCGCTGGCCAAGGATCGCGGCGTTGACGCCATTCATCCGGGGTACGGATTTCTGTCGGAAAATCCCGCATTGCCTCGAGCCTGCGCTGCGGCGGGCATTATTTTTGTGGGCCCCAGCGCGGACCTGCTGGATTTGTTGGGCGACAAGACGGCGGCGCGCCGGCTGGCGCAAAAGGCCGGTCTTCCCGTAGTGCCAGGCACCGAAGAGCCGGTTACGCAAAATGACGACGCGCAGCGCATCGCGGATAAAATTGGTTATCCCCTGATCGTGAAAGCGGCATTCGGAGGCGGTGGGCGCGGGATGCGTGTGGTGCAGAGCGCTCAATTGCTGATGCCTCTGCTTCAAGAAGCGCGCGCAGAAGCAGGAGCGTCCTTCGGCAACGATGCTGTTTTCCTTGAGCGGTATATTCGCCGCGCACGGCATATCGAAGTGCAAATCCTGGCCGACACCCACGGAAATATTCTCCATCTGCACGAGCGCGATTGCTCCGTGCAGCGCAGAAATCAAAAAGTTGTGGAAGTCGCCCCGGCCGTGAATCTCGATCCCAAAATTCGCGAGGGACTTGCCAACGCCGCCGTGGCCCTGGCGCGCGAATCGAAATACTATAGTGCCGCCACTGTGGAATTTCTGGTCGATGCGGATACCGGCGAATGGTATTTCATCGAAGTGAATCCGCGCGTGCAGGTCGAGCACACGGTCACCGAAATGGTGACGGGCATCGACATCGTGCAGTCGCAGATTCAAATCGCCCAGGGTTTTGATTTGCACGGGCCGGAAATGAATCTGCCGCGGCAGAAAGATATTTCGCTCCACGGATATGCGCTGCAATGCCGCGTGACGACGGAAGATCCCGCAAACGGATTTCTACCCGATTACGGAAAAATTCAGACCTATCGTTCGCCGGCAGGTTTCGGCATTCGCCTGGATGGGGCTTCGGCGTACGGCGGCGCCGTCATTACTCCGTTTTACGATTCCTTGCTCGTGAAAGTAACGGCGTGGGGCCGCGAATTTCCGCAGGCCTGCCGCCGGATGGACCGCTGCCTGCGTGAATTTCGCATTCGCGGCGTGAAGACCAACATTCCGTTTCTCGTGAACGTCGTGAATCACGAACGCTTTCAGGCGGGAGGCGTCACCACATCGTTTCTCGCGGAAACGCCCGAGCTTTTCCAATTTGCTCCGCAGAGGGATCGCGCGACGCGGCTTCTGCGCTACCTCGGCGAAGTCATCGTGAACGGAAATCCGGAAGTGGCAGACAAGCCCAGGCCGCAGTCGATCCGTCCCGCTCCCGTGCCCGCGCATATTTCCGGAGAGCCGCCGCGGGGCACGCGGCAACTTCTGGACAAACTCGGTCCCCAAAAATTCGCGGAGTGGACCAAATCGCAGAAGCAACTGTTGATCACGGACACGACGTTTCGTGACGCGCACCAGTCGCTGATGGCCACGCGCGTTCGCACTTACGATTTGCTGACCATTTCTAATTTCGTCGCGCACAAGCTGCACAATCTTTACAGCCTGGAAATGTGGGGCGGGGCGACGTTCGACGTATCCATGCGATTTCTTCTGGAAGATCCCTGGGCACGGCTGCAACTGTTGCGCGAAGCCATTCCCAATATTTGTTTCCAGATGTTGTTTCGCTCCTCCAACGGCGTGGGGTATTCGGCCTATCCGGACAACGCGGTCGAGGCTTTCATCCTGGAGGCCGCGAAACAGGGAATCGATATTTTTCGCGTCTTCGATGCGCTGAACTGGCTGCCTAACATGCAGCGTTCGGTCGAGACGATTCGCGACAAAACGAATAAAGTTTGCGAAACGGCCATTTGCTACACCGGCGACATTCTCGATCCGAAACGCGATAAATATCCGCTGCAGTATTACGTCCGCATGGCGAAAGAACTGGAAAAAATGGGCGCGCACATCCTCTGCATCAAGGATATGGCGGGAGTCTGCAAACCATACGCAGCCGAGCGGCTCTTCTCGACGCTGCGCGATGAAGTGGGCCTGCCAATTCATTTTCACACGCATGACACGAGCGGCGTCAATGCCGCTTCGATCTTGAAGGCGGCGGAATCCGGCGTGCACGCGGCCGATGCCGCGATTGCTTCGATGAGCGGCACAACCAGCCAGCCTAACTTGAATTCCGTGGTCGCCGCTCTTCAGCATACCGAGCGCGATACCGGGCTCGACCTCGACGCGCTCAATGCCTGCGCGGATTATTGGGAGACGGTGCGCGCGTGGTATCGCCCGTTCGACAACGCGCCTCCGGCGGGAACAGCGGAAGTTTACATTCACGAAATGCCCGGCGGACAGTACACAAATCTGCGAGAACAAGCCGAATCCATGGGTCTCGGCGCGCGGTGGCAGGAAATTGCGCACACTTACGCGGAATTGAATTTCGCGTTCGGCGACATCGTCAAGGTCACGCCTTCGAGCAAAGTGGTCGGAGATTGCGCAATTTTCCTGGTAAGCCACGATATGACGGTAAAGGACCTGGAGCAGCTCGGGCCGAATCACAATCTGACGCTGCCGAATTCCGTGGTGGAAATGTTTGCCGGAGCGCTCGGCGAGCCCGAGGGCGGCTGGCCGCCGAAATTGCAATCCGTAATTTTGCGCGGTGCCAAGCCGGCTACTGGAAGGCCGGGCGAACACCTCGCGCCCATTGATCTGGAACTGACTCGAGCGGCGGTGGAGAAAAAAGCGGAGCATAAGATTTCCGACGCCGACCTGATGAGTTATCTGATGTATGCGGACGTCTTCCTGAAATTTGACGCGGCGCGCACCGCGTTTGGGAATCTGGAAGTTTTGCCCACGCCGCAATTTTTTTATGGATTGGACCAGGGCCAGGAAATCGCCGTCGAACTGGAGCCCGGAAAAATCCTGGTCGTGAAATTGGTTTCCGTGAGCGACGCGCGCCCGGACGGAACGCGCACCATATTTTTCGAGCTGAACGGCCAGCCGCGCGAAGTGACCGTCCGCGATCATGCGCTGCAAGCCACGGTGCAAACGCGTCCTAAAGCGGATCCATCTGTTCCCGGACAAGTTGGTTCGCCTATTCCCGGAGCCATCTCGAGTATCGTGGTGGAAGTCGGCGAGCAGGTGAAAAAAGGCGACCGCCTCCTGGTATTGGAGGCGATGAAAATGCAATCCACCGTTTACGCGCCCATAGAAGGAAAAGTAGTAAAAAAGCTTGCAAATGTTGGCGACAAGGTCGAGGCCAAAGATCTGCTGCTCATTATCGAGTAGCTGAATTTAGTGGCGCCGGCGTCCCGCCGGCGTTTGTGCGCGCGCCAATCTCAAAACCCGCCGGCGGGACGCCGGCGCCACGAAGGGCTCAACATGCGCAAGCAACACGCGGACGCCGCCCTGCGAATTCGCCGTTTGCGGCGAGCGGAACTGCCCGCCGACACGATCGACCTTGCCCGCTACCTGATCGGCAAGACACTCGTGCACGATTTGCCGCGCGTGCGTCTCAGCGGCCGCCTCGTCGAGACCGAAGCGTACCCGGTCGGTGACGCGGCAGGGCACGCGTTTGGAGGCCATACACCGAGCCGCAACTCGCTCTATCTTCCTCACGGGCACGCGTATGTCTATTTCACTTACGGGTCCTGCTTTATGATGAATGTGTCGAGCGAAACGACAGGCGTCGGCGCCGGAGTTTTGGTGCGCGCGCTGGAACCGCTGGAGGGCGTGCCTTTCATGCAGCGGCGGCGCGGCACGACTCGTTTGCTCGACCTCACGCGCGGACCGGGACGCCTGGCGCAAGCGATGAACATCGACAAACGGAAAGACGGATTGAATTTGTGCGCGGGAGGCGAGCTGTGGCTTGGAGCCGCGTTTCGGAGCGCGGGCCCGATCGGCGAGAGTGTCCGAATCGGTATTACCCGCGACGTTCATCGGCTGTGGCGCTTCTACGAACGCGGCAGTCCGTTCGTCAGCGGACCAAAACGATTGCGAGAATGAATCGTGCGGATAGGAAACTGCATCTGGTAGATTCAGGATGCGGCCCGAGTTCGAGGGTCTTAGTAGCACAGGCACTCTTGCCTGTGCGATTTTGGCGATTGTTGGGAGAGCATAGGCTGTTCAAAGTATAGAAAACCGCACAGGCAGGAGTGCCTGTGCTACTCGCTCACTCGCTCGCGGCTCAGCCGCTGCAAGGAACGGAATCACAAGGAGGACGCCATGCCGACAGAAGCATGCCCGCACGTAAAAGAAATCAAGAAAGTGCAACCCAGCGCCAACGGCTGCGAGGAATGTTTGAAGACGGGAGACACGTGGGTCCATCTACGAATGTGCCTGATTTGCGGCCACGTTGGATGCTGCGATTCCTCCAAGAACAAACATGCCACCAAGCATTTTCACCGGTCGAAGCATCCCATCATACAATCGGTCGAGCCGGGCGAAAATTGGCGCTGGTGTTACGTGGACGAACTCATGCTGGATTGACAATTTCGCGCACAGAGACAAACTAAAGCGGGGGAGGAAAAATGTCCGTTACAAAAACTGTGGTGGACTCCTCGGAATCCTGGCCGGCTCTGCCGCTTTCCGCCTGGGCGGATACCTACGCGACGCTGCACATGTGGACCCAGATTGTGGGCAAGGTGCGCCTGGCTTTGTCCCCGCACGTCAATCATTGGTGGGAAGTTCCGCTCTACGTCAGCGCCAGAGGATTGACGACTTCTCCGATTCCATACGGCAAGGGCGTATTTGAAGTTCAATTCGATTTCATCGATCACCGGTTGGAAGTCACGACATCCGGCGGCGAAACGAAAAGTATTCCGCTCGCGCCGCGCACGGTTGCGGAATTCCACGCGGAATTTTTCTCTCTGCTGCGGTCTCTCGGCGTCGACGTGAAGATTTGGAATATGCCGGTGGAGATTCCGAATCCCATTCGATTCGACGAGGATCACGTTCACGGTGCCTACGATCCACAATATGCTAACGCGTTCTGGCGAATTCTCGTGACCGTCGACGAGATCTTTAAGGAATTTCGTTGCCCCTTTCTCGGTAAAGTGAGTCCTGTCCATTTCTTTTGGGGAAGTTTTGACCTCGCCGTCACGCGTTTTTCGGGGCGCCGCGCTCCGGAACGGCCCGGCGCAGACGCGATAACCCGGGAAGCGTATTCGCACGAGGCGAGCAGCGTGGGTTTTTGGCCGGGTGGCGGCGACATCAAAGGCGCGGCGTTCTATTCGTATGCGGCGCCGACGCCGGCCGGATTTGGCGAACGGCCGGTGAGGCCCGCGGCCGCCTTTTACCATAAGGAGTTGGGCGAATTCTTGCTGATGTATGACGATGTGCGCGCCTCCGCATCTCCCCGGGACGCGCTGCTGGATTTTTGCCAGAGTACGTACGATGCCGCCGCCGATCTCGGACATTGGGATCGCATGGCGCTTGAGAAGTCGCCCCCGAAGTAGAAGCCTGCATTCACAATTTCAAGAATGGAGGAGCTGAAGCCCGGTCCTCCTCGTGGACGTAACTTTCAAGTTCGCACGTCCCAGATTTCCCAACCGTATTACAGCAATTTTTTACGATATGCTTACAAGGGAGTTATCCCGCCGGAGCCCTCACCGATTCTCGCCGGCGTGCAACTCATGGACCCTGGCACTACGTCCAAACCAAGATGGCGCCATTCCTTCGGATGATCGGCTTGCTGGCTTGCGCGTGCTTCTTCGCGCTGCCTGCTGCTGCGCAGCGGGATCGCGGAGAATTGCAAATTGAAGTGCGCGATTCTCAGGGCGCGGTCCTCAGCGCCTCGGGCGAATTGATCAGCGAAGGCAATCAGTTTCATCTGGACTTTACGGTTGGCGACGACGGCCGTTATGCGGCGCAAGGTCTGGCCTTTGGCGTTTACCGCGTCAGCGTGTCGCATTCGGGATTCGTTCCGGCANNCTGGGATTGAAGCCAATCGAAACGCAAATGCAAGTCAGCGAGACGGAAACGTTAGTTGATCCGTCGAGAACCAACACGGTATACACCGTTGGTTCGCAAACCGTCGGTGAGCAGTTGTCGTCGCAGGCGGGGCGAGGAATCATCGATGTGGTGGACGCCCAGCCGGGCTGGCTCCTGGAAGCCAACGGCGTCTTGCATCCGCGCGGCTCGGAATATGACGTTCAGTATGTCGTGGACGGGCTGCCCATGACCGAAAACCGTTCGCCCGCTTTTGCGCCTCCCATCGAATCGGCGGAAGTGGAATCCATGCGTGTGATGACCGCCGGTTTTCCCGCCGAATATGGACGAAAACTTGGAGGCGTCGTTGAAGTGACTTCTCCGAAAAATAATCCCGCGGGCCTGCATGGGGAATTCGAGGCCGAGGGCGGAAGTTTTTCCACGGCTTCAGGGAGCGGCGCTCTCTACTATTCAAAAGGAGAAAATCGATTTTCCGTTACCGGCGATGGGTTTCATTCGGCGCGTTATCTCGACCCGCCCGTTCTCCAGAATTTTACAAATATCGGTAACGCGGGCGGATTTTCTTCATCGTACGAGCGCGATTTTGCAAATGGCGACCGCCTTTTCGTAACCTTCGGGCAGCACGCGGTTCGCTACGAGGTGCCGAATGAGCTTGTGCAGCAAGAGGCGGGCCAGCGNNCGCGATGCGTCCGCGCTGCTGAATTCCAATGCGCAATCCACGCCAATCATCGTCTTTCAGGATCGCGGCTATCGCGAAGGCTACGTTCGCGCGGACCTCGCGGGACATCACGGACGCCACGAATGGAAAATCGGCGTGGATGGAATCTTCAGTCCCGTGAATGAAAATTTGCAGTATCAAATTACGGACCCTTCGCAATTCGATCCCGGTACGGCCCTGACGCTCGCGCCTCCTTTTTCAGCTCATCAATGGGACATCGAGCCGTCCGCGTATGCGCAGGATCAAATTCGTCTCGGCAAATGGAATTTGAGCGCCGGCCTTCGCTTCGATCATTACAGTTTCGTGGTGAACGAATCGGCCTGGAGCCCGCGCCTGGGCGCATCGCGATTCATNNTGCTCGCGAGTTCGCCGCAATTGGATTCGGTCAGCAGTCTGGTCGTAAGACTGCCCGTGCAGCCGGCCCGCGCGAATTATTACGAAGTAGGATTCACCAAATCATTTGTGGGAAAACTGCGAATCGACGGCAACGTTTTCCGCAGAGATTTCACCAACTATTCCGATGATGACGTGCTGCTCGATACCGGAATCAGTTTTCCCATCGCCTTTTCGTCGGCGGAAATTCACGGCGAGGAAATTCAAATTGCCGTCCCGCGCTGGGGCCGCTTTTCAGGAGTTCTGAGCTACTCGAACCAGACGGGCGTTGGACAGGGACCGATAACCGGCGGATTATTCCTCGGCGATGAAACCTCGGGCATTTCCGATATGAGCAAGTTCCCGGTATCGCAGGACCAGAGAAACACTGTCCGCGGGCGCGTCCGCTTTCAGGCCACGGAACGTTTGTGGTTTGCTACGTCCGCGGAATACGGAAGTGGTTTGCCCGTGGATTTGAATGGCGCAGTCAGCCCAAGCCAAATCATTTTCTTGCTGCAGCAATACGGCCCCGCCATATTGAACGAAGTAAATTTCAATGCGGGCCGCGTGCGCCCGAATTTTTCGTTCGATGCAGCCATGGGCGTCACGCTGTATCACAAGGAAGGGAAAGATATTTCTTTCGAAATTGAAGGTCACAACCTTACGGACAAGTTGAACGTGTTGAATTTCGCCAGCCTGTTTTCGGGAACCGCGGTGGCGCCTCCGGCCAGCGTAAGCGCCCGCCTTAAAATCGGCTTTTGATCGAGGAGAAGTAGCGCGGGCTTCAGCCTGTGGGGTTCTGTTGCTACGCGAGCGCGCTCTAAGCAAAACCCACGGGCTGAAGCCCGCGCCACAAAACGGTGACGTAAATTTGAGTGTGT
>PMOP01000210.1 GCA_003161495.1 Acidobacteriota bacterium
CTGCGATCCTCCGGTCCGACCATGCCGATGGATCGTCTTTTTCCCGGCAGCAATTCATACGGAAATAGAAACATACGCCCGCAAGGGGGACAATCAACCAGATCAGCCCCTCGCGAACGTATTTTGCTTCCAGATATATCTTGTAAACGAGTTACGCTTTTGGTGTAGCAGCCGCAGGCGTCTCCTTCGCGAGGAGCCTCCGCGCCTGGCTGTCTCCGCTATTGGCTTCCTGCACAGTTTGCGCACGCGTTTCTTGTGCTTCTTGAAGAATCGTCTGAGCCGAATTGCTAATGGCGACGGTGTCGGTTGGTGTTTTCTGCGCTGGCGCTGGCGCCGCAGCTGGTTTTGCAGCCGCAGCGGGCGTCTGGGCTGCAGTAGGGACCGGTGGGGCTTGCGTTACGCTAGTAATTGGGTTGCTCATTGAGAGAGACCCTCCTGTACCGTCTTATCGGCAAATTATCCACGGAGTTTAGCTGCGGGTCTGTGAATCCGCGGACCTCCGCGCTTTTTCGTAAACCAACTTGCAAACACTAAACAGAGACTTTTTCCTGTGTGATCAAGATCACAGGCAGACGTGCATTGCGTCACAGGATTGCAGCTTCCGCTCCGTTAACCTAACAATCGTGACGGGTAAAGCAACGCCCACAGTTTGGCGAAATCATTTCGAGGCTATCCGGGGTATACTTTTGGAGTCGTTCGGCCCCGTTGCGGGCAGCAAGCCCCTCCCGTCCTGCAACTTCTCAATTCAATCGCACCCATATTGCACCTCGCCAGGTGAAGGGATTGTCCATGCCAAAGACGATGGAAATACTTGACGGAAATCAGGCGGCAGCCTCGATTGCCTATCGCGTGAGCGAAGTGATTGCGATCTATCCGATCACTCCGTCCTCGCCCATGGGCGAATGGGCCGACCAATGGAAAGACGAAGGCCGCCGAAATATTTTCGGCGCGGTGCCCACCGTCGTCGAAATGCAAAGTGAAGGCGGCGCGGCGGGGACGCTGCATGGAGCGTTGCAAGCTGGAGCCCTGGGCACGACGTTCACCGCATCGCAGGGACTGCTTCTGATGATTCCCAACATGTATAAAATCGCGGGGGAATTGACGGCTACGGTCATTCATGTGGCCGCTCGGACCGTTGCCACGCACGCGCTTTCGATCTTTGGCGATCACAGCGACGTGATGGCCGTGCGTTCGACCGGATTTGCGATGCTCTGTTCCTGCTCCGTGCAGGAAGCGAGCGATTTCGCGATGATCGCTCATGCCGCAACGCTGGAAGCCAGAATTCCTTTTCTGCATTTTTTTGACGGATTCCGGACATCCCATGAAGTGAACAAAATTTTTCCGCTTTCCGACGAGGACCTGCTCGCCATGCTCGACGAAGTCGCCATTCGCGGGCATCGCGAGCGGGCGCTTACTCCGGACCGCCCCAAACTTCGGGGCAGCGCGCAAAATCCGGATGTTTTTTTTCAGGCCCGAGAGGCCGCGAACCCTTTTTACATCGCCACGCCCACTATCGTGCAAGAGGCGATGGACCGTTTCGCGTCCCGCACGGGGCGCTCCTACCACTTGTGCGATTACGTGGGCGCGCCGGATGCTGAGCGCGTCATCGTGCTCATGGGCTCCGGGGCGGGCGCCGCCGCAGAAGCGGTCGCGGCGCTGAACAGCCGCGGTGAGAAAGTTGGCTTGCTGAAGTTGCGGCTGTTCCGGCCGTTTCCCGCGAACGCTTTTTTTGCCGCGTTGCCGGCCACGGTCGGTTCCATCGGCGTTCTCGACCGCACCAAGGAACCGGGGAGCGTTGGGGAACCGTTGTACATGGATGTCGTTACGGCGTTCGCGGAACTTTCCGAAAAAGACCGTTCCGCGCGCGTATGGCCGCGCATCATTGGCGGGCGTTACGGGCTTTCCTCCAAGGAATTTACTCCCGCGATGGTGAAGGCCGTATTTGACGAATTAAAAACGGAAAAACCAAAAAATCATTTCACGATTGGAATTCAGGACGACGTGACGCATACCAGCCTGGCCTATGACGCGTCCTTTTCCACCGAAGATCCGGGCACCGTGCGCGCGATTTTTTATGGATTGGGCTCGGATGGCACCGTCGGCGCGAACAAAAACTCGATCAAAATTATCGGAGAAAACACGCCCAATCACGCGCAGGGATATTTCGTGTACGACTCGAAAAAAGCGGGATCGGTCACCGTCTCGCATCTCCGCTTCGGCCCGCGGCCGATTGAATCCACTTATCTGATCACGCGAGCCACCTTCATCGCCTGCCACCAATTTTCTTTCGTGGAACGCGCCGACGTTCTGGCCGCGGCCGAGCCGGGCGCGACGTTTCTGTTGAACTCGCCCTTCGCCGCCGATCAGGTTTGGGACCAGTTGCCCCGCAAAGCGCAGCAGCAAATCGTGGAAAAGAAATTGAAATTTTACGTGATCGACGGATATTCAGTCGCGCGCCAGGCGGGCATGGGCAGCCGCATCAACACCATCATGCAAACCTGCTTCTTCGCCATCAGCGGCGTGCTGCCTCGCGACGAAGCCATCGCCGCCATCAAGCGCTCCATTCAGAAAACCTACGGAAAGCGCGGCGATGCCGTGGTTCAAAAAAACTTCGCCGCCGTGGACGCATCCCTCGCGCATTTGCACGAAGTAAAAACCCCGCGCGCGGTGAGCGGCCATTTCGATATCCTTCCTCCCGTGCCGGAGATCGCTCCGGAATTTGTCCGAGCCATTCTCGGCGAGATGATTTCCGGCAACGGAGATTCGCTCCCGGTTAGCGCGCTGCCTCCGGACGGAACTTTCCCCACCGGAACGTCGCGATGGGAAAAACGAAATATCGCGCAGCAGATTCCCGTCTGGGACGAGGATCTTTGCATTCAGTGCGGAAAATGCGTGCTGGTCTGCCCCCATGCCGTTATTCGCGCGAAAGTGTATGACGGCGCTAAACTCTCCGGCGCGCCGCCGAATTTTAAGTCCGCGGAGCCGCGCTGGCGCGATTTTTCCTCCCTGCGCTTCACGCTCCAGGTTTCGCCGGAAGATTGCACCGGCTGCCGCCTGTGCGTCGAAATCTGCCCGGCGAAAAGCAAAAGCGAAGCCAAGCACAAAGCCATCAACATGGCCGATCAGGCGCCCCTTCGCCAGACGGAAAGCAAGAATTGGGATTTCTTTCTGGCCCTTCCCGATTTCGATCGAGACCGCCTCTCGCATACCCAGGTCAAGGACGTTCAGTTGCTGGAGCCGTTGTTTGAATTTTCCGGCGCGTGCGCCGGCTGCGGCGAAACGCCTTACATCAAGCTTCTCACGCAATTGTTTGGCGACCGCGCCATGATCGCAAACGCCACCGGCTGCTCTTCGATCTACGGCGGAAACTTGCCGACCACGCCCTACACTTCCAATTCGTCCGGGCGCGGTCCTTCCTGGTCCAATTCTTTGTTCGAAGACAACGCCGAATTCGGCCTGGGCATGCGCCTGGCCGTCGATAAACAAGCCGACTATGCGGGCGAGCTTTTGCGGCGCCTGTCCGGCCAGATCGGGCAATACCAGGTCGGCGCGATCCTCAGCGCAAAACAGTCCACCGAAGAGGGGATTGCCGCGCAGCGCGCTCGCATCTCCGAACTGAAACTCAAGCTCTCCACCATCAACAGCCGCGACTCCCACGACCTGGTCGCGGTTGCCGACGCCCTGGTACTCAAGAGCGTGTGGCTCGTCGGCGGCGATGGATGGGCCTACGACATTGGCGCCGGCGGCCT